>JBBSGQ010000235.1:0-6164 GCA_038253965.1 Acidimicrobiales bacterium
AGGCTGGCTTCGCGTTCCCACGGTTCGGCGAAGCGGTGGACCCGGTCCAGTTCGATGGCCCCGAACGTGTCAACCAGGTGGTCGAACATCCCGGACCGGCCGACCGCCGCGAACTGCATCGGGTCGCCAACTAGACAGAGGCGCCACCGGTGCCGGTCGGCCAGCTCGAGCAGCTCCCGCAGCTTCGGGGTGGCCACCATCGCGGCCTCGTCCACTATCACTGTGGTCGCGGCGGGGAGGTTGTAGCGGCGGTCGGGTGGCCGGTCGAGGCGTCGTCGTGGATGGCGCGCAGGTGCGGCCTGGCTTTGCGCGCTGACGAGGGCGTCGGACCGGTAGGAGATGGGTCGGCGGGAATGACGGTGATCGGCGTTGCTGAGAAGTTCTCGAGCCCGGCGCGTGGGATCCGCAGGAGTCGGCCGACCCGCACGACTGGCAGGCCTTCGGCTCCGTCGCTCGCCAGGTCTCGGCCGGCCAGCTCGTATGCGGAGCTGCGGCCGATACGCAGTACACGCGCCGCTTCCTCAACGGTCAACAAATCCGGAACAGACACCGCCGCCTCCTCTCACCTGCACTAGGCCGATCAGGACGGCGAAACATCGCGTCCGAATCAAAGACCCACCCGCAGACGGGGCCGGCGTTGCGTTCGAAGGGCAAGCTTGCGCACGACGCGTTCGTCGCTGCCTCGATCGGTTGTCGGGTCGATAGCGGTGATCATCAGACGATGCGCCGCCTCGGTCCCGGAGTTACTCCCTGGACTCGTCCCTGAGTTGCTCCCTCATCAACGAGAGAGCCGATAGTTGTGCTGCCCTGTGTTGTTCCGTCGGGCGCCCGGCGCGGACCGTCGTGCCCAGAGGCTGTTGTCGGAGCTCCGGGCGAGCGATCATGGGGCCGTGGAGATCCGGCCCGGCATCGGCGTCGACGACGCGGCGCTGGCTGCCTTTGCACAACGACACGCCATCTGCCGCCTGGCCGCCTTCGGATCGGTCCTGCGCACCGACTTCCAACCTGACAGCGACATCGACGTTCTGGTGGAGTTCATGCCCGGCCGAGTCCCGGGTCTCCTCGGCATCGCTGCGATGGAGTTGGAGCTCGGTGGCCTGATCGGCCGGGAGGTCGAGCTCCGTACCTACGCCGACCTCAGCCGGTTCTTCCGTGACCAGGTGAGGGACTCGGCCCGCGAGCTCTATGCCGCCTGAGGACGAGGTTGCGTCACCTTGTCGAGTCGGCGAACACGGCGATGCGGTTCGTCCGGGCCCGCACCCGGTCTGATCTCGACAACGAAAGAGATGCTTCGACTTGCCCTAACCAAGGAGGTGTCGCCAGCGACCCGAGCCCGATACTCGACGGGTTCCATGGTCAGTCACCGGCCGGATGCGAGACCGGCTCGTGCACCACTACTCGACAACGATCTCGACGTCTGGTGGTCCACGATCCTCGTCGACCTTCCAGCGCTCCTCGACGCATTACGCAGTGTCGATGATGTCCCTCAGGCCGACGTGCCGCCCAGAGGCGGAGTCGGAGGTGCGTAGTGCTGCTGGAAGATCGACGCCATGAGCTCGCCGCGGGTTGACACTCCGGTCTTGGTGAAGATGGCTTTGAGGTGGTCGTTCACGGTGTGACTGCTGATGCGCAACTCCCGCGCGATGGTCTTGGTTGGCAGCCCTCGCAGTACGAGTGCGCAGATCTGCGTTTCCCGGGAGCTGAGCGCGTATGCCGCGACGATGAGCGGCTGGAGCACCAGCGCGGTGGCCGGCTCGATGACGACGGCTGTAGCGCTCTCGCCGAATGCGCCGTTGAGATAGGAGGCGTGGACGCTGAGCCACCGGCCGGAGGCGCCGCAGGCGCGAAGGTGCGGAGCGCTGTCCGACGCCGCGCCCAGGCCGCGGAGCGCACTGACGACGTTGAGCACCGCCATGGGCAAAGGTCGCGACACCGGATCGTCAGCGGCGGCGAGGTCGGCGAGCCACCGCTCGCCCGCTTCGGTCGCCGACACGATCGACAGGTCGGGCGCGATGTTCACAACCCCCGGTCCGTCGATCGTCGCGCTCGCGGTCGCCACGCTGATGATCGTGGCGCGCCGAAGGGCATGAGCGACGTGGCCGCTCATTGAAGTGATGAGCTCGAGATCAGCGGCGGCAAAGGCCGGTGCTCCGGCCTCGCGGTGCAAACAGAGGAAGCCCCAGGTGGAGTCGCCGGTGCGAAACGCGGCTCGTAGCTCATCCCCGTAGCCAGACGGCGCCATGATCTCCCGGTACCGGGTACTGGATGACCAGTCACCACGTGTCGCATCGTTGAGCGTCGTCGCGGTTTGCGGTGATCTCGCGAGATCGCGGAACTTGTTGACGTCGTCCACCCGAAACTCATTGTCGATGTAGCGCGGTGTGACGTCGGGAGGCATCCCTTCGCGCACTGCGCTGGTGTAAAGCAGAGTCGTCGGGTCCACCGTCGGGAAGAAAGCGCCACCCACCGGGGTGGCTTGGCTGAGCTCGCGCAGAACTGCGACACGCAGCGCCTGCGATGTCAGACCGTCGTAGCAGAGCCGCTGGATTCGCTCGCAGGTAGCCGCATGCGCACGTGGGAGCACCACGACATGAGAGTACGGACCATCGCGGCAGCGCGCACCCCCTAACACTTGGGATGGCCCACCAGCGTGCTGTCGTGATCTCGTTCAGTTGACCCCAGGAGGATCCATGGCGACCGTGAGCTCGTTTGCACCCGACCAGGCCTCGCTCCAGGCGAACCAAAGCGTTGCCACCCGGTTCACTCCTGGTGTCGTGGCCGCCATAGACGGCGCACAGCGGCTCGGGCCCGAAGCCGCCGGCGCCCTCACCCTGCTGCACGTCACCTTCGCCGACAACGACTCCGCCCAACGCGGCTATCAGCACTTCGCCGCCCTCAAGCCGCAATTCTGCGGGCAACCCGGCTTCATACGCTGGCTCACCTTCAGCGACGGCGTCGACACCTACACACTTGGTTTATGGCGCAGCGTCGACGACGTCATGAACTTCGTTCATAGCGACGCCCACCGCCAAGCAGCCGCCGAACAAACCACGAACCCATTCGAGTACAGCCAATTCGCCGGCGTCTGGGCCCTCCACACGATGACCCAACGCACCATCTACTGCGACAAATGCCAAGCCAAGAACGCCGCTCCCGCCACCCGCTGTACCGCCTGCGGAAACCAACTCGACGACACGTTCCTCCGAGACCCAGCGCCGGCGCCACCGGACAGGTAATAGGCCTGAGCGAAACCGATTGGCGGCCCGAGCCAAGGAAGCGCACGCACTGCCGCCACCTTCTCGGGAGATGCCACCACCTTGCCCATCATTTTGCCCATCCAAGTGGCTGGGATGGGCAACCTGAGGCACCACGAGCCGGACGCCGCACCCCACCTGACCAGGGCAGATGGCATCGACCATCACTGTCTGGACGGCTCTGAGCTCCCTCTCAAGGTGGCGGCACGGGTTCGAATCCCGTTGGGGGTGCCATCAGTGAGATACGCGCAACCCATGATGTGGGTTCAGGTGATCGACACTGTCCACGCAGTGCCCGCCTCATATTGCTACAGGCCGCTAGCCCGATGTGACCGTCGTGATGTTGTCGAACATGGCGGTGTCGACAGTTGCGACGTTTGTGCCTGCAGTGATCTCGAGGGTGACCGACGTCATGGCGAACGGGCTCGCAGTCGACGCCAGACCCGTCCAGGGCCCCGGCGCCGTTGCGCCACCGGCGTACTCCCAATAGAGCCTGCCGCTTTGTTCCCGGAACCGAAGCCACTGCATGGCGGCCGGTGTGTACGCCGGCCGATTGTGGGTCAACTTCACCTCGCCGCCACCGTTTCTCACCACTGCCGTGAGATTCCCATTGGCGATGAAGAACGTCGCGTAGTGGGTGGCGTCCCGCCTCAAGAACAGCGAGGTCTCGCCGTACGTCTTGCCGCCACGGCCGTTGTTGGCCGCGCGCTTCACCTGTACCTGCAACGCCTTGCCCGTTTGATCGTGCGGCGTCGCACTCGCGAGGGTGCCGCTCGTCAAACCTCCGGATGGATGCGTTATCTCGAGCTGTTGGTGGGCGGCCGTGACCGTGGATCCGGCGGTGGTCACGGTCCACTGGGAGGGCGATATCGTGTTCGAGTCGAACGCATCGTTGGGCCCGATCGAGGACGTTGCAGCGGTGACGAAGGTGAAGTCCGGCGAGGTCGCCAGGTTCGACGCCGCGTCGGCGCTCTTCACCCGGTAGTGGTAAGTGGTCCCCGCAGCAAGGCCCGATACCACCTGCGAGTGGGCGGTGACCAGCGAACCGTCCACCGGCGTCGCCGCGCCATAGGCGGTCGTGGTCCCAAATTCGACCTGCGTGCTGGAGACCTCGTCGGTGGCCCACGAGATCGTCGCACCGCTGGCCGACAACCCGCCCGCACCAACAGCACTGATGACCGGCGCCGTCGTATCTGCGGGGGGATTGGCCGGCGGCAGGGTGTCGAGCAGGTTCTCGATCGATTGGTCGAGCGATGCCGGGTTGTTGAGGGTGAGGTAGTACTGGTTGCCGGTGCCGGTGGTGAACACGTTGCTCCCGTCGCTGTTGACGACGTTGGTGCCTGGTCCGGTTTCGGTGAGGACCGGATCTTGGGGGCGTATGGCGTGGTACACGGCGGTGAGGTCAGAGGAGTACAGCCAGTTGTTGGGCCCTACGAACGCTTCGTAGGAGACCCGCACCGGGGAGCTGGTGGGGTGCACGCTGGAGATCGTTTGACCGGTGTGGACGGCGTCGCCGACCTCGTAGCCCGACCACACCAGTTTGGTCGGCCAGTTCGCGGCCACATCGGCGGCCGCAACCGGGTTGCCGTTGAGGTTGTTCTCGCCGGCTCGACTCGGGAACCCGCCACCCATGACCACCAAGGACTTGACCTTCTGGGCGATCAGGTTGCGGCCGGTCAGGGGGCTGATGGAGTCAGCGGGAGAGTTGAGCAGGGCCGACAAGTTCTCGAAATACCCTGTCCCGATCATGACCACGCTGCCGTCGGCCTGGCCACTCAACGCCCGGCGGTACACGTTGACCGCGGTGCCCGGGGGCGGGGTCGATGCCGGTGCCAGGGTGGAGCACGGCCCGATGAAGTCCACGGTGTTGGTCTCGGTGCCGTTGTTCGGCGTGTCGGTGCCGATCGGGGTGGAAGCGAAGCCGTAGAAGTCGGTTATCGCGGCGGTGCACTTCCAGGAGTTGGTCGCCACCGCCGGGCGACTGGTACGGGTGTTGACCCCGACCGCTATGACGTTGGCCTCACCTTTGAGTTGCAGACCGAACGCCGTCGCCAAGGCGCCGACATCGTCGGCATCGCTGAAGATGTCGGTATCGACCATCACCGGGACCGCGCCACCCGAGCCCGCAGCCGTTGCCGCACCGCTCGACGACAACGACGACAACGACGGCAACACGACGACCGCGACCAGCAACACCACAACCATCGCCGACCGACCGGACCGCCCACACTCGTCGCTGACCAGCAAGCGTCGCTGGAGGTTCCGCCGTGTTCGGGTCATCACGTCTCCTGACGATTGAGTGCGCCACTATGTCACGTTTCGTAGCGGATCGGAAGTCCACCGCACCGTGAGCGTTCATCACGCGGTGACCGACGCCGGCGCTCAGCGCTGCCAGTGAGCCCATCGGGCAGACTTGACGCTGAAGGGCGATTAGCTATCATTCGGCGACCACAGGCGGCAAGGAGGCTCATATGGCCCGAAATCGGTCTCGGAAGCGGCGCGTGGCGGCGACACTGCTGACACCAGTCGCGGCGTTCGTCGGGCTGGGGCTCGCGGCCGAGCCGGCGGCCGCCGCCACGACCACGGCCTCCTACAAGTTCGAGTTCTTCCCGGCTGGTCTGCCCTTTGCCTCGTGCACGATCTCGATCCAGGCCGACTTTCCCTATGGTGCACCAGACGGCGGTAGGGCGATCACCACCACGAGCGGGTCGAGCTCCGCATGCACCACAGGCGTCACAACGCTTACGGGTGCGGAGTACCGGGCCACGAGCGGCGAGTTCGTGACCACGCCGTACACGTCGACCTACGGAACGTCGCACTCCCAGACCTACACAGGCGTGGCCCGCGACTTTCAGACGTATCACCAGGTGTACTTCCCGGCCTGCGGTTGCGCGACGCAGGTGTACGTCC
>JBBSGQ010000236.1:0-6103 GCA_038253965.1 Acidimicrobiales bacterium
CAGGCGGTCGCTCGGGCGATCGACGACGCCGCAACGACGCCGGTGACGAACACGACAACGAGCACGGCGTCGCTGACCCGGTTCGCCGTCGGATGCACGCCGGCGAACATTGCGCCGATGCTGCTCGCCGCGCTCAGTGCGGTCACCAGGATCCGCTCGATCGGTTCCGGACTGGGACGACGTTCGCCCCGTGCTCGTTCGCCTCGGATGATCATCCAGCCAAGGTCACGGGTTTCGGCAGTCGGGCGTCGTAGACCGGGATGCGAAGGAGACCGAGTGCGGCGCCGATCCAGAGGATGCCAACGCCGACGCCGGCAACCACCGGATTGACCCGTCGCTCGCTCACGAGCACACCCGCGGTCACGACGGTCATGGATGCGCCAGCCAGCATCGCAGCAGTCACCCGTTGTCCGAACCCCAGCCGCATGAGACGGTGCGACGTGTGGTCGGTACCTCCCACGAAGACCGATCGACCGGCACGGACTCGAGAGACCACCACGAGCAAGGTGTCGAACAGCGCCGGGCTGAGCAGGAGCACGAGACCCGTGACGCTCGTGGCATGAGGCACCCGCGGCCGCAGCTTCAGCGCGGTCGCCGCGAGCATGAACCCGAGGAAGAGCGAGCCGGCGTCGCCCATGAAGATCTGTGCCGGGTACCAGTTGTAGAAGAGGAAGCCGATGCACGCAGCGCCCGTCACGACGGCCAAGCCGCCGACGAGGACCTGGCCCTCAACCAGAGCGACTGTAGCGATCGCGGCGGACACAACTGCCGCTATCGAGGCCATACCTCCGTCCATGTTGTCGAGGAGGTTGAACGCGTTCGTCACGACTACGAACCAGCCAACTGTCAGCACGAGGTCCACGCCATCGTTGAATATGTCGACGCGGGCCCCGGCAAGGAAAGCGGCACTCGCCACCCCCGCCTCGAACAGCAGGCGTCCGACCGCGGAGACATTGCGGAAGTCGTCGACCAGTCCGACGATCGCGAGGACGAGCGCGCCGACCACCAGCGTGGCGGCTTCCGCATTCAACTTCGGGAGGAACGCGGATGAGCCGAGCGTGCCAAGGAACAGAGCGGCTCCGCCGAGGTGGGGCGTGGGGCGCTTGTGCCACCGGTCGAGTCGGGGGCGATCGGTGATGCCCTTGGCGACTGCGATGCGCCGGACCACCGGCACGGCTCCGACGACCACGACAAAGGAGATCACTCCGGCGATCGCTATGCGCAACGACTCCGCAGCGTCGACCGGGTTGACCGGCGGCACGAGGACGAGCAGCACCGGCTACACGAGGTTCGCAGGGGCATACTGGGCCTCGAGCCGGGCCTCCACGATGCTTTCCTCGAGGATATCGGTCAGCGTCCTCGTAGGACGCCAACCGGTGAGGGCGCGCAGTTTGCCGGTGTCGGGCACCCGTCGCAGCATGTCCTCGAAGTCGCGCTCGTACACCTCGGCGTACGGCACGAGACGAATCGTCGATGCGCTCTCGGCCGCTGCCACGATACGGCCGGCGAGCTCATCGATCGCGATCTCGTCGCTCGACCCGACGTTGAAGACGTCACCTGTGGCCCGCCCGTCGGCGAGGAGGGCGAGAACGGCCATCACCGTGTCTTTGACGTGACAGAAGCATCGGGTCTGGCGGCCACTGCCGTGGACGGTCAGCGGCTTCCCGGCCACCGCCTGGTCGACGAGGGTGGGGATGACCATCCCGTAGGCGGCGGTCTGTCGCGGTCCGACGGTGTTGAAGAAGCGGGCGATGACGACATCGAGGCCGCGCTCCTTGTGATAGGCGAACCCGAGCACCTCGTCGACCGACTTTGCGGTGCTGTAGGCCCACCGCGCGATCGACGTCGACCCCATGAGACGATCTGCTGTCTCGTCGAGAGCGTCGGAGTTGTTCTTGCCGTACACCTCCGACGTGCTCGCCAGGAAGACCTTCCGACGGTATCGGTGGGCGGCGTCGAGGACGATCTCGGTGCCGCGGATGTTGGTGATGAACGACCGCAAGGGCTGCTCGATGATGAGCTTGACGCCTACTGCGGCGGCGAGGTGCACCACGCAGTCGACCTCACGCACCAGTTCGTCCACGAGGAGGGCGTCGAGCACCGAGCCGTGCACGAAGCGGAAGTTGGGATGGTCGCTCGCAAGGTCCAGGTTCTGCAGTCGACCGGTTGCGAGGTTGTCGAGCGCGATGACCCTGTCGCCGCGCGCGACGAGCGCATCCACCAGGTGTGATCCGATGAAGCCGGCGCCACCGGTGACCAGGTACGTCGTGGGCACGGCGAGCAAGATACACCACAGCGCGTGGCTGTGTCAGCACTCGCAGTCAATCCGACGGCCGCAGGGGGACCTGACATGCTCATCCGCAACCGGCGCGTCGAGGCAAAGGCGGCGGCCGGTTCGTCGAAGAACATGGTCCCGAGCCGTGAGAAGACGACGTCGAAGGCGCTCAGTCGAACACGACAGTGCGCCGCCCGTAGACCAGCAGCCGGTTGCCCACGTGAGCGCGGATCGCGCGGGCGAGGACAGCCACCTCCAAGTCACGGCCCTTGCGACGCAGGTCGGCTATGTCGTCGCGATGGCTCACCCGGATCACCTCCTGGTCGATGATCGGCCCGTCGTCCAGCTCTGCTGTGACGTAGTGGGCGGTCACCCCGACCAGCTTCACTCCCCTTTCGTGGGCCTGCTGGTAGGGGCGAGCGCCCTGGAAGGCGGGCAGGAAGGAGTGGTGGATGTTGATGATCCGCTCGGGCCAGGTGGCACAGAAGGACGGAGAGAGGACCTGCATGTAGCGAGCAAGGACGACCGTGTCCACGCCGGCGGCGAGCAGCAGCCGCCGGACCTCTGCTTCTTGGGCAGCTTTGTCTCCACCGACGATCGGGACGTGGTGACACGGGACCCCGAACCAAGCCGTCACGTTGACGTGGTCCGGGTGATTGCTGACGACGACGGGAGTGTCGACCTCCAGTTCGCCGCTACGCCACCGGCTGAGCAGGTCGTGCAGGCAGTGCGGTTCCTTGGATGCGAGCAGCCCGAGGCGCTGACGTTCGTCGGAGAACCGCAGTGCCCATCGCATCAAGTAGCGATCGGCGAGTGGCATGAACGCACCCGCGATCATCGGCCGGTCAAGGTCGAACTGGTCGAGCTCGAACTCCACCCGCTGGAAGAACGCGCCGTCGGTGTGGTCGGTGTGCTGCTGGAGGTCGATGACATTCCCGCCATGTTCGGCGACGAAGGATGCGACGGAGGCCACGATCCCCGGCCGGTCCGGACACGAGATCAGGAGCACGCCGGTAGCCATGGGCGAAGTCTGCCGCAGGGAGCACACGTGTTGATGTAGAGAGCGGGTGCTCCCGGTCGACCACCCCTCAGCCAGCCCGCTGGCCGAGCCCTTTGGCCGACGAGGCTGTCTACAGGCATCACATGTGCCCGAGCCGCTCCGCAACCGCCTCGGTTATGCAGGCAAGGGTGTCGGCGAACGCCCGATCGCGGCCGTACCGCTCCACCAGCGACACCGCGTCTACCCGTCCGTCCACGCCGTCGAAGACCTCTCCGGCCACGACGAGAAGCGGGACCGAGAGCTCGGCCGCCAGGGCAGCGACGCCACCCACCACCTTGCCGTCGAAGGATTGGGCATCGAGGAACCCCTCGCCCGTGACGATGAGATCTGCGCCCTGCATCTGTTCGACCAGGTCGAGCTCCTCGGCGATCAGCTCGAAACCTGACTCGAGCGACGCGCCGACTGCGGCAAGGCCCCCGGCCAGACCACCCGCAGCCCCTGAGCCGTCGAGCCCGGTGACGTCGACCCCGTAGTCCTCCTCATAGACCTGGGCGAGACGCTCCAACCGTCGGCGGAGCAACTTGACCTGTACCGGGCTCGCGCCCTTCTGCGGTGCGAACACGTCGGCTGCGTCGAGGAAACGGGTGGTCACGTCGCATGCCACGGCGAGCTGCACGGCTCGGAGCCGCTGCAGGGGGTACAGCGCACGCAGAGCTCCCAGTCCTCCATCGGTGGTGGCCGACCCGCCCACCCCGATGATCACGCGCTGCGCACCCGCATCGAGTGCCGCGGCCAAGAGCTCCCCGGTGCCGTGCGTAGCTGCGGCGATCGGGTCGTTCGTCTCCGGCCCACCGACCAGATCGAGGCCCGACGCGCGGGCCATCTCCACCACTGCCACGCCGTGGGACAACCGCCACTCCGCGTCGACTGGATCACCCAACGGGCCGGTCACGACCGTCGACCGGTTCGGCCCGCCGAGCGCCTCGAGCGTTCCCTCGCCGCCGTCGGCCAGCGGCACCTCACGGCAGCCGCCGCCCCGGTCCCGGACCGCACGCGCGATGGCATCGGCGACGGCCGCCGCGGTCGCCGTACTCCGAAACTTGTCAGGCGCAGCAACCACCTGCATCTGACAATGGTGCACCTTCCGGCGATGCGACGACGGAACCACGTCCAAGCCCGCGCCAGATGCCGGCGCGCAGGCCATGCTCGTACGACGAGCTCAGCGGTCGACCACCATTAGGGTCCCCCGGCATGTCTGACCGACCGGTCGTCGTGGTCTCCAATCGCGGGCCGCTGTCGTTCCGCTGGGATGGTGACGAGCTGGTAGCACGGCGAGGCGCCGGCGGGCTCGTGACGGGGATCGGACCTTTGGTGGCTGGCACGTCGACCATCTGGATCGCAGCCGCCATGTCGGACGCCGACCGTGCAGCGTCGTCTGACCAGCCACTCCTTTCGGCCGGGCTCAAGGTGCAGCTGCTCGACCTCGATCCCGCGGACTACCGGCTGGCTTACGACGTGGTCTCCAACGCAACTCTCTGGTTCGCCCACCACGGCCTCTGGGCGTTGGCTCGGGAACCTGCGTTCGGCCCGGATTGGGCCGAAGCCTGGGCGGCCTACGGGCGGATCAACACCGCTTTCGCGAATGCGGTAGCCGGTACCGCTCCGGCGGATGCGGCGGTGCTCGTGCAGGACTACCACCTCACGCTCCTCGGTGGCCTGCTACGCGACCGCCGACCCGATCTGCGGACAGTGCACTTCACCCACACCCCCTTTGCCACGCCGGACTGGCTGAGCGTGCTCCCGGCCTCATCCCAACGGGCGCTGCTCGAGGGTATGGCCGCCCACCACGCCTGTGGGTTCCACACTCAGCGCTGGGCTGATGCCTACGGGGCTTGTTGCGAGCACGTGCTCGGCCACCGACCGCCGACTTTCGTGTCTGCGCTGGCAGCTGACCCGGTCGACATTCGCAACGTGGCCGAGTCCGCAGCATGTTCGAAGGCGTTGGACGCGCTCAACGCAGCAGTGGGCGACCGCAAGCTCATCGCCAGGGTCGACCGCATCGAGCTGTCGAAGAACTTGCTTCGCGGGTTCCATGCCTACGACGAGCTCCTCGCGGCACGGCCCGAGTGGCGGGAGCGAGTTGTCTTCGGGGCGTGCGTCTACCCGTCACGCCAAGGGGTCGAGGCATACGCCACGTACCGGCGCGAGGCCGAGCGGCTGGCCGCCGACATCAACCAACGATGGGGGACACGCGACTGGACACCCATCCTCTACGACGACTCCGATGACTTCCCTCGTTCGGTTGCCGCCTTGCGACGCTACGACGCCCTCCTGGTCAATCCCATCCGCGACGGGCTGAACCTGGTGGCAGCAGAGGGCGTGCTCGTCAACGAACGGTCTGGTGCACTCGTCCTCTCGATCGAGGCCGGGATCGCAGCCCAGCTCGGCGCTCACGCGATCGCCATCAATCCGTTCGACGTGAGCGAGACCGCAGATGCGTTGCACCGAGCGCTGGCCATGTCTGACCACGAACGAACGATCCACGCCGAGAAGCTTCTCGAGGTCGTGTCGTCACGAGCGCCGGCCGACTGGCTCGCCGACCAGCTAGCTGCTGCCGACGCGTGAGCCCGCCTCGGTC
Source organism: Acidimicrobiales bacterium (assembly GCA_038253965.1). GTDB lineage: Bacteria > Actinomycetota > Acidimicrobiia > Acidimicrobiales > Iamiaceae > JBBSGQ01. The sequence goes on from JBBSGQ010000236.1 coordinate 5,914, forward strand.
CAACCGCACGCGCGATCGCATAGGCAACTGTCAGGCGACCAGTTCGGGCTGCGATGACGGCTCTACGCGTTTGAGTGGGGAGAGCGTTCTCGTAGCCGGGGCGGGTGGGGACCGCTTGGCCAGGTGACGCCGCCAGCGTGGAGCAGTACGCGGAGCCGGTAGTGATCGAAGTTGCGGAAGCCGTGACCGC
>JBBSGQ010000237.1:0-6058 GCA_038253965.1 Acidimicrobiales bacterium
CGTGGCGTCGAACCCTCGGGCCGACGACTCGCCGAATCGGCGACCCAACACCCCGCCGTGTTGGGGATGGCGGCCGTCCATCAGCGAGCGCAGATCATCGCCGGTCACACCGCCCGACAGGCCCACGGCATCGAGGCCTCGGCCCCACCACCGGCCGGCCGGCTCGTCCGGGTCGAGGTAGTAGTCGATCGGGCCACGCGACCGACCAACCGCCCGGGTCCGGTCCTCGACCAATCCGGCGTAGTAGTCGAGCAGCCCGCCGACACCACCGGACCACGCCTTCAGCGTCTTGCACCGCATCACCACGACCACCCCGCCTGGGGTCGTGCCAACGGTCGTGCCAGCCGCAATGCACTCGTCTGTTGCCTCGAGGTGTCGATGTAGGACTAGGCCGTCGGCGGGGGTGTTTCTTCGCGTGGAGGGTGATGAATTTTGCAGTCGGGTGTTCGGAGCGGTTTCGGTCGGCCGGCTGGGGCGGCTGGCCTACGTCGGCAGCAGCAGTGCCGGATGGGTCGGGCGAGCTGCGCCTTGGGACGCGCGGTGTTCGAGTCTGGACTGTCGCCGCCACCGTCGAGTCCGAGCCTGGGGAGGTCGCCGGCGCAGTGACGACGCGGCGGGTCTCTACGAGGCAACGATCAGCTTCGTCGCCCCGCGGTACCGAGCCGGGTGTCGCGGGCGGGCCAGGAGGTCGAGGTCGTCTCCAATGGCGGTCTCGGTGCAAGCGCATCACCGCGATGCGCCCATCGCCACGCATGCACGTGCTCCTCGGGTGAGTCGATGACAGCCCAGCGGGTGATCATCAGACCCGTGGAGACGACAGCAGCGACTCCACCGCCGCCCACGGCGTCGACCACTCGGGCAGGAGCGAGCGGGGTGGGCGGACCTCCACCGGATCGCCGTCGTAGACCAGCACCCGGTGTCACAATCGCGGGCCATCGCCACGACCGGTGGATGGGGTCACGTCGACCGCCCGTCTGCGGGGGCTTTCAGCTCGTCGAGTGCCTGCAGCACCTCAGCCACGAGCGCGGTCACTGTCAGCTGCCGGCCTTGCTCGACCAGACGGGCCATCTCGTCAGCCCCGACCTCCGCTTCCAACTCGGCTTCGAGTCGGGGCGGGATGGAATGCTCGTACCAGGCTCGTGGCTCCGATGTCGACCGTACGCTGCCCACGATCAGGCAAGCAACGCGATGCTCACCGAGGGCCACGAGCGCACGGAACGTCGCGGTCGCCATGACCTGCGCGTGTTCCCAAGAACCGGCGCGCGTGTACCGCCGAATGGCTTCGCTCTGCATCCCGACGACATCGTGGCTGCGACCGACCTCGGCGTAGACCAGTGCCAGATCGAACCGGAGCTCGGCCTCGACCGCCACGTTCCCGACGGACTGGGCGATGGCGAGGCCGCGCTCGAGGATGGCTATCGCCTCGGCCGGCTTGGTTTGCCGAAGGGCGTTGCCCTGGATGTCCGCCGCCCTGGCCGTGCAGGTCGGGTTGCCGAGGTGATCGGCCGCCTCGACGCACCGCCGCACCCGGCACAGGTGGCCCTCCTGCGGCGCTCGAGCGGAACTGCCGAGGAGGGTCGATGGCACGAGCGCATCGCTCCAGGATGCGACCGCATCCCAGAAGGCCGATCCGCCGTTTCGGAGTCTCATCTCGCCGGTCGCCGGCAGCGTGTCGTCATCGACGGTGAAGCACTCGTGCCAGACGCGCGTCTCCGCGACCCAGGGCTCGGGTGCCTGGCCGAGCGCCTTCTCCTGCTCGTCGGCTTCGGCGAGGAGCTGCCAGCTCTTCTCCCACTCGAACCTTAATTGGGCGATCGCAGCTGAAGCCGAGGCGACGATCGGGGTGAGAGGGTGCGTCTCTGAGCCGGGCATGGCGAGCACGGCGTCGGCCCACTCGCCCAGCTCGAGGTATTCGCGTTCTCGGGCCCACCAGTGGGCTCGCCACACGATGTGGCAGGCGGCGTCGATGTGATTAATGGCGATGGCGTGCTTCATGACGGTACGCAGGTTGTTCCATTCCGCCTCGAACTGGAGGTGCCAGCGAAGCTCATCGGGACCGCGCGTCCCGGCGTCGGCGCGGACGGTCCATTCGACGAAGTGGGCGAGGAGCCGGTCGGCCATCGGCTGGGCCTCGCCCCGAGCCGAGAGGCGGCCTTCGGCATACTGGCGGACGACCTCGAGCAGGCGGTAGCGGACCGGTGAGGACCGCTGCACGCTGACGAGCGACTTGTCGATCAACGACAGCACGTGGTCCTCGACCGGATCCGTCAATGGCGCCCATCCACACACCGCCTCAGCGGCGGCGAGATCGAAGCCGTCGGCGAACACCGCCAGCCGCTCGAAGACCCGTTGCTCCTCGGTTGACAACAGGTCGTAGGACCACGCCACCACGGTGGTAAGGCTGTGGTGGCGTTCGATGCCCCGGCGGCGGCCGAGCGGGTCCCGCCGGCCGGCGATGCGCGTTCGAACCTCCTCCAACCCGAGGGGACCGACCCGGGCGGCGGCCAACTCGAGGGCGAGGGGTAGACCGTCAAGCAGCGAACAAATTTCCCTTGTAGCGGCCCAGTCGGCGTCGTCGGACTCGAGGTCGCCGAGCGCGCTCGTGACCCGCTCCCGGAACAACCGCTCGGCGTCCGACGGGCCGACGTCAGCCTCCAGCGACAAGGTCGGAACGGCGACGAGCCGTTCTCCGTCGCACCCCAAGGCCTCCCGACTCGTGGCCACGATGCACACCTGGGGGCACAACCCCATGACGACGTCGACCAATGATCGGACCGCCTCGATGACGTGCTCGCAGTTGTCGAGGACCACGAGGCGTTGCTGGGTGCCAAGAGCCCGGGCGATCGAGTCCGCGCTGACCGAGCTCGAAGCGATGAACAACCCCAAGCGCCTGACCACCACCGACAGCACATCGTCAGCAACGGTCGCAGCTGCCAACTCCACCAACCAGGCGCCGTCGGCGAACGCGCCAGCGGCGATGGCGGAGGCGTGCAAGGCCAACCGGGTCTTGCCCACCCCGCCGGGACCGATCAGCGTGACCAGACCGCCGGGTGCCACCAATGCCGCGAGCCGCTCCAACTCGCACTGGCGCCCGATGAGCTCGATGCGGCGACGAGGCAGGTTGCCCAGCGGGCCAGACGTCGCGTCATCGGGTCGATGGGCGCTCGTGCCGTCGCCTCGAAGCGACCGCAGCACGATCTTGGGTTCCATCTCACGTTGCTGGGCCGGCCGGTCCCTACCGATGTCTCCGAGGACGATCAGGCGTTCCACATCGGCCAGGTTCGTGGATGGCTCCAAACCAGTGTGCCCGCACAGGAACTGCCGGAAGTCCTGGTAGGAGCGCAACGCCTCAGCCACGCGACCCTGGCCCGCCAAGGCCATCATCTGCAGACCACGGGCCCGCTCACGCAGCGGATGCTCGACGATCAAGGCCTGAGCATCGGCAGTCGCCTCCGCCGGGCGTCCCAAGGCCAAGAGTGCCTCGATCCGGTCCTCGGCCGCGTTGCGACGCAACTCGTCCAGCCGAGCGGCCTTTCCTCTGGCCCACTCCTCGTCGGCGAACTCGACCAGTGCCGCTCCCCGCCACAACCCGAGCGCCTCGCTCAGCAACATGAGCCGGTCGCCCGGCTCGGACGCCGAGGAGCGGCGGACGAGATCCTCGAAGCGCCGAACGTCGAGGCAGCCGGCATCGAGCACATACCCCGGGGGCAACCGGGTGATCGCGTCCCCCACGACCCGCCGCAGCCTCGACACCGACGTGCGTACTGCGCCTGTCGACCCCAGACCGAGCACGTCGGTGATCTGATCGTTGGTGACCACGCTGCCAGCCCGAACCGCCAGCAGCGCCAGCAGACGACGCTGTACGGGCCCGAGCGACGCGGGCTCGTCGAGCCCGGTCACGGACAAAGGGCCCAGCAGGCAGATCTCCACTTCTGCGATGCGGCCGATCGTAGATCGGCGTGATGCGCAGCTGATGCGCCGTTGCCACACCAGGGGCGAACACTTCTCCGGCAGTCCACCGTTCACAACGACAAGGAAGATCCGAACATGCCTTACACAAAGATGCGGCGGTCAGCGGCGGCCGGCCTCGCCATGAGCATCGCCATCGCAGGATCGGTCCTGCTGGCGCCGGCCAGCCCCGCCGCCAGTGACTCGACTCGTGGCGTCCGACCCGCTCAGTCGACCCGGGCCGTCGACGACGGCGGCCGACACGAAAACCGAAAGGCCGTCCGGCTGCGACCGTTCAAGGGCTCGGGCACCGGCCGAGGAACGGCCACGGTACGTGACGACGGCAAGATCACGGCCGTCGCCGATGGCACGCAGCACTTCACGCACCTCGGTCGGAGCACCTTTCATAACGAGTCGGTGTGCACCAACCCGACGTGCACCAGTTTCATCGGAACGACCGTCAACGTGGCGGCCAACGGTGACACGTTGATCTTCCTCGAGACCACGCTCGACGGAGTTTCCACCTTCGTCATCACGGGCGGGACCGGCCGCTTTCAAGGCGCCACTGGCAGTGCGTCAACGACCGGCAGCGTCGTCTCCGACCCGCAGAACCCCCTGAAGTTCTCCTTCAGCTTCGAATCGCTGGGCACGATCGTCTTCGGCGACAACCTTTCTTGACCTCCTTCCAATCGAGAACCCGCGACGACGTCCGCAGCGTGGCGGCGTAGTCGGACTCAGTGCCAGCTTTCCAATGCCTCGCCGTCCTGAACGTCGATGTTCAGTTCCAACCTCACCGGTGCAGTCCCGCACCGGTGAGGTTGGAGGAGCGAGGTAGGCCCACTGGGAGCCGAACTGCTTGGGCGGTGCGTAAACGATATAGGTCTTGCCGTGCAGGGGCTTCTCGGTGAACACCCGCATCTCGATGAGTCCGTCCTCAAGTTGCTCCTTGAGGGCTCAAGCTGGTCATGCCGCCGGAGCGCTCGCGATCAGGAAAGTCAGACCCGTACGGCGGAGGCTGGAACTCCCCTGAAGTGAGGTGAGGATCGACTCCGAGTCCGCCGGCGCCACCATTCCCACCAGCACGCGGGCCAACGGGCGAGCCGCCACCTCGTCGCGGCGGTCATGGAGTATGCCAGCGAACCAGCGCCAACCGCGAAGGTCGAGGCACCCGATGGCAACGTCCACCGTGTCGAAGTGACGCAGGGAGGCTTGCAGTGCTGGTCCAAGGCGCGTGTCGTCCGTCCGGTTGTCGAAGATGTTGGGCATCGGAGTCCTCGGCCGTGGCGATTCGTTGCCGATCGTCGGGTTTGCGATCCGGACCGACACGGTGTGCGTAGTCGAGGCGTGCTCCTACGAAAGGCCCATGTCGATCGCTGAGACCTCGGTTCGCCAGAGCGTTCAGCCGGGCCCCCAGGCCGGAGCGCGAGCAGCGACTACTTGGCCTGCAGCTCCGGGTCATCGGCGACGACTTCAGCGACCGCAGGGTCGTAGTCGCCGCTGTCCAAGCTGACTGCGGAGACGCGCAACTCAGCCTGCTCGGCGAACGACACCCGAGCGCCTCGCTCTGTCGCAGATGCGGGCGAGGCTGACCGATCAGGGAACGCACAGCAGTCAGGTCGAGAAGGAAGGTAGGACGAGAAGGGCCTCGTCCTCGCTGACCGCGAACGCCTCGACGGCCTCCACGTGGTCGAGGATGATCTGGAGGACCGTCCCGGTCGAGGCGTTGCCCACCCGAAGCCAAAGAACCTTCGGTGGCGGGCCGTACAGGAAGGCGAGCTGGCGGAAGTCGGAGTCCTTCGACACGATGACGTAGCCGTGCTCGCGGGCGTGGTCCCAGATCTCGCGATCGGTCGCGGTGTCGAGGTCGAGGGCGGTGACGTGCCGGCTCTCCGGGAACGCGTCTCGAACCTGCCCCACGAGGTTCCTCGACAGGTTCTGGTCGAACAGCAGCCTCACGCCGTGGCGAGCCGCCGTTCACGCAGGGCGGCGAACTCGATGGCGGCCCGGACGAGTTCTGGCGTCAGCTCGGGGAAGTCGGCGACGATCTCCTCGGTGGTCATCCCCGATGCGAGGTAGTCGAGGACGTCATAGACCGCGATCCGGGTGCCGA
>JBBSGQ010000238.1:0-5986 GCA_038253965.1 Acidimicrobiales bacterium
ATCGCGGTCACCGCGGCCTCGATGACGACATCGTCGACTCCAGCGAGATCGGCGGCACCGACCGGTGCCATCCGGTCGATCAGGAGCTCGATGTGCAAGCCGTGATGGGTCAGAAGGATCGCCGCAGGCGACGACGGGTCCCCGGCGCTGCCGACAAAGTTCTCAGGCGTGGACAACATCGTTCTGCGACCCCCATCCAGAGTCACCTCGAGCTCGCCATCCACCACGCCGTACCCGGCGGCCTCGAGGTGTGAACCGGAGGCGAGCGGCACGACATCGTCGAGGAAGTCCCGGACCCACCTCACCACCCTGCTTCCCCGCTCGGGGTCGTACGGGCCTCTGACGGGGAGATCTCCCAGAGCGTCGGTCCCGTAGAGCGCGTCGTACAACGAGCCCCAGCGCGCGTTCGCAGCGTTCAACGCATAGCGCGCGTTGGAGACCGGCACGACCAGCTGCGGCCCCGGCAGGTTGGCGATCTCCTCGTCGACGTGCTCGGTATCGATTGCGAAGTCTGCTCCCTCAGGCTCGAGGTAACCGATGTCTTCGAGGAATCGGACGTACTCGGTGCTTGGACTCGTCGCTCCTGCGCTGCGGCCTCGGTGCCAGGCGTCGATCTGCTCCTGCAACTCGACGCGCCTCGCGAGGAGCGCTCGATTCCGAGGCGCGTGGTCGCGGATGAGCTCGGCGAAGCCGGACCAGAACGCGGCCTCCTCGACGCCGGAGCCCGGAAGCGCCTCGTCGACGACGAAGCGGTGCAGGCTCCGATCCACCTGCAGGCCATCGATCTGCAGATAGTCGCTCATCGATTGCGGACCGTAGTGCGCCTGGGATCACCGCCCGCCTCTGACCGGTGCACAGACCAACCAGCTTGTGAAAGGCTCGCGTCGTGCGGGTCGGTCAGATCGACATCCAGCCAGTGCTCGACGGTGTGGCGCGGATCCCGCCCACGGAGGCGTACCGCCTCGGCGGCGCGAACCCGACAGGCCGAGGGACCGACGAAGCCGACTGGGCGCCCCACCGGTCCCTCCTCGGCGACGACGGCATGCTCGAGCTGGCGCTGGGAGGCTTCCTCGTGCGCAACGGCGAGCGGGTGATGCTCGTGGACACCGGAGTGGGCAACATCCATCGCGGCCCGTTCCAAGGTGGGGCCCTGCTCGATGCGCTGGCTGCTCTCGGTGTCAGTCCGACCGACGTGACCGACGTGGTCCTCACCCACCTCCACTTCGACCACGTGGGTTGGTGCACCCGTCAGGGCGAGATCGTCTTCCCGCACGCCACCTACCGGTGCGACCGAAGCGACTGGGAGCACTTCATCGGGCCCGATCCGGGAGCCACCAAGAAGTTGTCGCCGATCGCGGGACGTCTCGAGACGTGGGACGGCACCGGACCGCTGCTGCCCGGGATCGACACCATCGCCGCGCCCGGTCACACTCCGGGCAGCACCGTCATCGTCATGTCCTCCGGAGAAGAGCGGGCGCTGCTTCTGGGGGACGCAGTGCACTGCCCGGTCGAGCTGCTCGACGACGAGTGGGCAGGCATGGGCGACGTCGACCCGAGCCTCGCCGCGCGCACACGGATCGCGCTCGCCAGAGAGATCGAGGGCAACGACATCCCGGTTGCCGCCGCCCACTTCCCCGGACTCCGGTTCGGTCGCCTGCTGGCCGCTCAGGGGCGACGGCAATGGGTGGTCGGCTAGGCGAGGCCGTGGCCCGAGCGGCCCGCTCGCCGAAGGCGAGCTAGAGCGGGCAGCACGGCTTCGCTGCCCTTCTCGGCGCCGTTAGGCGACGAGAATTCGCGAAGGGGGCGCCTATCCGCGCAAACCCTTCAGCGGCGGGCCAGCATCTCGCCATGCACGACTATGAACACGGCGTCAGGGTCAGTGGCCCACGTACGCCACCCCTGCGCGATCAAGGCCAGGTCCGACGCGGTGGCGATGCCGTACGCAACTGCCTGCTCGGCGAAGGACGATGAGACGCAGCGCTCGGCCCAGAGTGTCGACCACCATGCCCGGTACTCCGTCGACCCGAACGTCCACGTAGACGATCCGTAGGTGACGTCGGACAGCCCTGCCGCGCGCGCCCATCGCCGGAGCCAACGCCCAGCGTCGGGTTCTGCGCCGTTGCGGCGAGTCACGGCGAGGTAGATCTCACGCCACCGGTCGAGGCTCGTGTCTGGTGGCGCCCACAGGAAACCTGAGTAGTCGCTGTCCCGGACGGCCACGATGCCGCCGGGGCGGGCAAGCTCGGTCATGGTCACAAGCGCCCCCACGGGATCGCGGAGGTGCTGCAGCACCTGATGAGCGTGCACGACGTCGAACGAACCCGGCCGAAGTCCGGCATCTCGGAAGTCACCGGCTCGAAACGACACGTTGCTGACCCCGGATCGCGCGGCGTGCGCAGATGCCTCGTCCACCACCTCGCCGGCGACGTCGATGCCCACCACCTCTGCGGGAGCCACCCGCTTCGCCAGGTCCACCGTCAGGGTTCCGGGCCCGCAGCCGACGTCGAGCAGGCGCTGGCCGCTTGCCAGGTGCGGTAAGAGGTACGCCGCGGAGTTGTCGGCAGTTCGCCAGCGGTGAGAGCGAAGGACTGCGTCGTGGTGGCCGTGGGTGTAGGTGTCGTCGGAAGGAGGCACCGTTGGTCCTGTCTGTGAGGCTGCTGCTGCTCGGCCGTGTCCGACGTCATAGCCGACGGACGGATTCTTACTTCCCGCCCTCATCGCGGCTGTCCTACGTTTGCGCCCATGGGAACCGAGCGACGAGCTGGCGCCGCCCGGGCCGAGGTCGCCCGAACGTAGGCCGGCGCGCTCATGCCGACCACAGCGGCTGGAGTGCACCGAGCTTGCGCCGCCCGAACGTTCACCCTGGCCTGCTGCCTCGGCGCTGAGGCGACTTGACCCCGGGGCGGCCGTTCGCCGCCCTCACCTAGGCTGATCGCGTGCCACACGGCGATCCGGGCGTGTCAGTCATCTCGAACGGGCAGGGGGTTGAGCCATGCACGAGCTGGCGCTGTGTCGAGCCATCGTCGACACCGTGAACCGATACGCGGAGGGACAGCGGGTGGAGCGCGTCGAGGTTCGGATCGGCCACTTCCGCCAGGTCGTGCCCGACTCTCTGCGCTTCTCATGGGAACTGCTCACCGACGACACCGAGCTCGCCGGCTGTGAACTGTCGATCGACCACGTGCCGGCAGTCGTCAGGTGCCAAGCCTGCATGCAGGACACCACGCTGGACATGCCGATCCTGCTGTGCGGCAGTTGCGAGGGCACTGACGTGACACTCGTCAGCGGGGAGGAGTTCCTGATCGCATCGATCGACCGGACCCGGGAGGTCTGCTGATGGGACGCTTCCACCGCCACGCTGACGGCACCACGCACGAACACGACGAACACGACGACCGCAACGTCGGCGACCACACCGGCTACGCCGAGACAGGCACCGAGCGCGTCGCAGTACTCGAGTCGATCCTTGACGAGAACGACCGCGTCGCTGACCGCAACCGGGTCGACTTCGCCCATGCCGACGTGACAACTGTGAACCTCATGTCCTCACCCGGCGCTGGTAAGACGACCCTCCTGAAGCGAACCATCCCCTCGCTCAGCGAACACCTTCGGGTCGGGATACTCGAAGGTGACATCGCGACCAGCCTCGACGCCGACGAGCTCGACGGTCTCGGCGCTCCCGTCTCGCTGGTGAACACGAGCGCCGGGTTCGGCGGCGAGTGCCATCTCGACGCCACGATGGTCCGCTCCGGGCTCGACCGCCTTCCGCTCGGCGAGCTCGACATGTTGATCATCGAGAATGTCGGCAACCTCGTCTGTCCCGCCGAGTTCGACGTCGGCCAGGACGCCCGGGCAATGGTGTACGCCATCACCGAAGGCGAAGAGAAGCCCCTCAAGTACCCCGTGATGTTCCGCGCGTGCGATGCGGTGGTCGTCAACAAGATCGATCTGCTTCCCCACCTCGACTTCGACCTCGACCGCTTCCTGACCAATCTGCGAGCGGTGAACCCCACTGCTCGCGTCATCCAGCTGAGCGCCCGCACGGGTGACGGGATCGAGGAATGGTGTGGATGGCTCTGCGAGATCCGCGAGCCGACGTGGGAGTCGTCCCACGAGGTGGGTCCAGGTGGGGCTACGGCATGACCTTGTACAGGTCGATGGCCGTCTCCTCGGGGGGCGTCGGAAAGCCGCCCTCGATGCCCGCCTGGATCCGAGGCATGAGGGTGCCGTCCCGGAACTTCTCCCAGCCAGGGGACGGCTGGTCACCATGGACGGTGAACGTCGCCGCCTCGTGTACAGCGTGGTCGATGGCCCACTCGAGTTGACCTCACCCCGGCCAGCACCGAGGTGTGTTGGCCCGTCATCACGGGTGGGCGTCCGTGAGACCGACCGCTGTCACCGGTCCCCGCCCGTCCGCAGCTCTGCGTCATGCAACAGCTCGGCCAGCTCGGCTTCGATGGTCTCCGCCGACTCACCCTCGACATGGAGGCGCGGCAACCTTCGATCGAGCCATCCGGGCAACCACCAGTTCGCATCGCCGAGCAGCTCCATCGTCGCCGGGACGAGCACCATCCGCACGATCGTGGCGTCGACGAAGATGGCCGTCGCGAGACCGACACCCATCATCTTCAGGAAGACCTGATCGGAGAGCACGAACGCCAGGAACACCGAGATCATGATCGCCGCAGCCGCAGTGATCACGCGAGCCGTGTGGGCGAGGCCGTCAGCGACAGCGCTGGCGTTGTCACCGGTCCGCCCGTACTCCTCCCGGATGCGCGACAGCAGGAAGACCTCGTAGTCCATCGACAGACCAAAGAGGATGGCGAACATCATCATCGGGATGAAGCTCGGGATCGGCACCGGGTCGTGGATGCCGACGAGACCACCGAGCCAGCCGCCCTGCACGACCATCGCCACCACGCCATAGGCGGCCGCCACCGACAGCAGGTTCATGATCGCGGCCTTGAGAGGCACCAACAAAGAGCGGAACACGACGAGCAAGAGCAGGAACGACAGCACGATGACCGCACCGATGAAGACGCCGAGGCGGTCGGCGACGTAACTGGTCGCGTCGACGCTCGCCCCCGTGGAGCCGCCGACGAGAACCGTGACGCCGGTGTCGGAGGTGGCACGGGGTAAGACGTCTTTGCGTAACCGTTTCACCAGGTCCTGTGTGGCCTGCGCCTGCGGCGACGACTTCGGATACGCGACCAGCAGGGCGACCTTCCGATCGGGGCTCGGGCTCGGAGGGCTCACGAACCGCACGTCGGGATCAGAGGCCACCGCGGTGGCGACCGGAGCGACCGCGGTGACCGGGTCTTTTCTGTCAGCGGTGGCGACCAGTAGGAGCGGGCCGTTGAAGCCCGGCCCGAAGCCCCGGCTCAGCAGGTCGTACGCGCGCCGGGTGGTGAAGCTGGTGGGTGAGTTCCCGGAATCGGGGAAGCCGAAGTGCATGTGCCTTGCCGGCGCGGCCAGGGCCACCAGGGCGACGACGCAGACGGCCACGGCCGGCCAAGGGTTGCGTTGCACGACCCGGCTCCAGCGGTACGAGAGCGAGCGGCGATCGCCGGAGTCCTTGCGGTTCACGAACGGCACTCGCGAACGGTCGATCGTTCGTCCGATGAAGCCGAGCATGGCCGGCAGCAAAGTGACGGACGCGAGCATGACCACCAACACCGCGGACACCGCGCCGACCGCCAACCCGCGCAGGAACCCGAGGTTCATCACGAACAGGCCGAGCAGCGAGATGATCACGGTGCAGCCGGCAAAGATCACCGCGCGCCCCGACGTCGTGACCGCGGTGATGACCGCGGCTCTCGGCTCGAGCCCGTCGTGCAGCGCGGCGCGGTAACGGGTGACGATGAACAGCACGTAGTCGATCCCGACACCGATGCCGATCATCGCCGCAACCTGGGGTGCGAAGTCGGGAACCTCGAGCACTCTGGCCGCGAGCGTGACGAGGCTCAGGCCGATGCCGAGACCGACG
>JBBSGQ010000239.1:0-5980 GCA_038253965.1 Acidimicrobiales bacterium
AGGGGCACCATGGGCGAGGCCACCGACCAGCCGGTTCAGCGCGAGTATCGGTCGGTCGTATCGGACAACCGTCGCTGGGAGCAGTTCGCCCATCGACCGGGCGACATCTTCGTGTGCACGTCACCGAAGTGCGGTACCACGTGGATGCAGACGATCGTGGCCGCGCTGCTGTTCCCGTACGGGCATCCTCCGGGCAGAGTGATGGAGCTCGCGCCGTGGATCGACGCGCGGTTCTTCCCCATCGAGGAGCTCGTCGCCCGGCTCGGGGCGCAGACTCACCGGCGGTCGGTGAAGACGCACACGCCCGCTGATGGCATCCCGTGGTGGTCGGATGCGTCGTACATCGTGGTGGTTCGCGACGGGCTTGACGCGTGCATGTCGCTCATGAACCACCTGAGCAACATGCGACCGGAGGTTCTCATGGAGCTCGCGGTAACCGCCGAAGCTGACGGCATCAAGCTCAGCGAGAGGCCACCGCTCGATGACGTTCACGCATTCTTCGCGTCATGGCTCGAGCCGCCAGGTGTGTGGTTCGAGCACCTCAACACGTTCTGGGCCCATCGCGACGAGCCCAACGTGCTGTTCGTGCACTTCGACGACCTCAAGGCCGACCTCGACGCCGAGATCCGACGAGTGGCGACGTTCGTCGACCTCGAAGTCGACGCGTCGCTTTGGGCGCAGCTCGCCGAATCGTGCACGTTCGCATCGATGAAGCAGCGCAACGCCGAGATCAACGACTTCGACCGCCTATTCATCGGCGGCGCCGACACCTTCTTGTACAAGGGGACCAACGGCCGCTGGCGCGACGTCCTCACCGCCGACGAGGTGGCCGCCTTCGACGAGCAGTCCGCACAGCGGTTGCCGCCCGACGCGAACGCGTGGGCCAACCGTCATCTCGATCTGAGCTGACAGGGCCGACCGCGACGTGCCGATCCCCCGTGCGTGCGGAGCCACGGCGACCGGAGACACCGTTGCTGCAAGCTCGGCGCGCTCTCGAAACACGCGGCAGTGGGCCGGTGCGGGTGGAGATCGAGTCCCGTAGACCTCGCTCGTTGTGTCACGGGCGCGCGACTCCGGCACGAGTGAAGGACCCGCCGACCGTCGAGCTCGGCGACTTGGCGTGCGTCGCACGGCCAGCACGGTTGTTGTGAAGCAAGCACCGCTGGGCGTGCCCGACCCCAGCGTGCCAGGTCCGGTCCTGGACCGGCGAGGACCATCGGATCGCTGCGCCGCGGCTGGCGATGACCGATCGGGCCGGGCGGTGCGAGACCTTTTTCGCCCGGACCGGTCTGCGGCGGAATCCGGCGTGGTCGACTTCGACCGTCGATGTCCGGCGGGGCCAGCTCCTTGACGTGATCCCCGGGCGTCGCTCGACCGGGGCGTGCATCTGGTTGGCCGGTCGCGATCAGGCCTGGCTCGACGCCATCAGGTGGGCGACGTTGGATCTGTCGGGGGCGTGGCCGCTCGCGTTTCCATCGCCTGGCCGCGAGTCGAGAAGAAGTCCGTGTCGGCTATCGGCGGACGATGAGCTTGAGCGCCGGCTCCAGGTAGCGGTCGGCCGCGTCGTCCCAGGGGATGGCCGTGGTGGTTACCGCCTCGGGGTGGAGTCGCCCCTCGCCGAGCAGCTGGAGGACCTGCGGTGCGACCGAAGCGGAGTGAACGCGGCCGATCCGAAGGTCGATGCCCAGCGTGTACATCTTGCCGAGCGGTAGGCCTGTCACCTTCTCGGGATAGTAGGAGACGGACTGGACGACGCCGTCCGGGGCGGCTGATTCGATCGCGTGGCGAATCCCGTCGGCCTGTACTCCGCAGTCGACGACGATCGGCCAGCGCCCGTTTCGTCGGGTGAACGTCGTCGTGACCGGCTCGGCGCCGAGTTGTGCGGCGACGTCGAGCGTCGCGGCGTCGTCGCTCTCGAACACCACCTCGGCCGCGCCGAGGGCCAGCGCTGCTTGTGTCGCGTAGAGGGCGATGCTTCGGTTGCCGTGGCACACGATGAGCACTGCGGCGTTGGGACGTTGTGCGAGGTGCGGCGCCACTGCGCGGTAGCCGTCGGCGACGTTGTCGGCGGCACTGGCGGCGTGGGCCGGCTCAACCCCGTGGGGGAGAGGGAACAGCATCCTGTTTGCGTGCGGCACTCGAACGAGGTCGGCCAGCATGCCGCCGTACTCGGTCCCCGACATGCTGGCCATGCCGTAGTCGGAGAGGACGGGGTAGGACGCGCAGTTGGCCGTTCTCCCGGCCTGACAGGGCAGGCAGGTGCCGCAGCAGACCTGGAACGAGGGCACGACGAGGTCGCCGGCCGCGGCGGTGACCGCGTCGCCGACGGCGACGACCTCCGCGACGGCTTCGTGGCCAACGGCGAAGGGCGTGCTGGTCGGGCCTGCTGCGATGAGCGTGGGGTCGATCTCACACCGGGCGACTGCGATGGGCCGAACGAGCGCGTCGTCCGGTTCCTCGATCCGTGGCGGGTCCACGTCCAGCCAGGTGAGCTCGTTCGCCTTTGTGCAGGTCAGTTGCCGCACCGCTTTCTCCTGTCTTCAAAACTTTGTTACGGAACAACGTTACACAACGTTCGAGTGGCTACCGTCGGGTCGTGCCCAGGCTGAAGCAGCGGACCGACGCGCTACGAGGGCGCGGCGTCGCCACGGCGCTGTCATTGCTTGCGGAGCAAGGCGTGACCGGCCTGACCGCCCGCGAGGTGGCGCGCCGGGCCGAGTCGTCGGTGCCCGCCGTTTACGAGGTCTTCGGTGACAAGGCTGGGCTCATCCGCGAAGTGTTCTTCGAAGGGTTCCGGATGCTCGGCGAGACGTTGTCGGACCTGCCGGTAGCCGATGACGCCCTCGACGATCTCCGCGCCGTCGCCGATGCCCACCGCAGGTTCGTCGTTGCCAATCCAGTTCTTGCCGACGTCATGTTCTCCCGCCCGTTCGCGGCGTTCGATCCGACCACCGCCGAGGCAGAAGCGGGCGCGAAGGTGAGACGGCTCATCATCGAGCGGGTACGGACGGCGGTGGACACTGAACAGCTCGCCGGCGACCCAACCGACGTCGCCCATGTCTTCGTCGCACTCGTCCAAGGCCTCGCGGCCGCCGAGAGCTCACGGCGACTGGGACGCGGCAAGCAGTCGGCCGATCGGCGCTGGCAACTTGCAGTCGACGCCCTCTTCCGCGGTCTTTCGCCGTCGTCACCCGGCCCACCAGCCCCTCGACCCCGCGACCCGCGTCGACTCGGTGTCGCCTGACGTGCTCGTAGCGACGGCCGTATTGCAGGAGCGCTGCTGCTCTTCGGCTTCTGCACACGCGAGGAGCACGAAGACGGTCCGGTCCGTTTGCGCGAGCGGGCGCTGTTGCGGTGGTGGGCCGGTCCCGGTAGACCCGTTCCGCGATGAGTGAGATCTACGTACACGGATACGACGCTCAGGAGAGCAAACGTCTGGCGGATCAGGCCGGAGCTCTTGTCGAGATGCTTCACGGTGATACGTCGTTCTTGCCGGGCGCGAGGGTCCTGGAAGCGGGCTGTGGGATCGGCGCCCAGACCGTGACACTCGCCTCGCGCAGTCCCGACGCCGAGATCGTCTCCGTCGACGTGTCGGAGGAGTCGGTCGCCGAGGCCGCCGGCGGGTGCGCGCCGGCGGCCTGCGCAATGTGGATGTGCAGCAGGGCGACATCTTCGACCTGCCGTTCGAGGCTGCATCGTTCGACCATGTCTTCGTGTGCTTCGTGCTCGAGCACCTCGCGCGTCCCGTCGACGCTTTGAGAGCTCTGAGGCGCCTGTTGAGGCCTGGCGGCACGATCACCGTCATCGAAGGCGACCATGGCTCGACGTTCTTTCATCCCGACAGTCCCGCCGCACAGGCCGCCATTGGCTGCCAAGTCGAGCTGCAGGCTCGCGCCGGAGGCAACGCGATGATCGGGCGGCAGGTGTACGCCTTGCTCGACGGAGCGGACTATGACGACGTGCGTGTCAGTCCTCGGATGGTCTACGTCGACGCGAGCCGCCCACACCTGGTAGACGGATTCACTCGGAAGACGTTCACGGCCATGATCGAAGGCATCGGACCCACCGTCATCAGCACCGGCCTGATCGACGCCGAGAGCTTCAATGACGGCATCCGGGCGTTGCATCGGACGACCGAGGCCGACGGCATGTTCAGCTACACGTTCTTCAAGGCCGTCGCCGTGAAGCGTTGAAAGGTCGACCCGCCGCAGCGTCGACGGTCGCGGGGCTTGCAGTCACATGCCCGTGCGGCCCGTCGGCCGCACCGCAAACCGGTCGCTACTCAGGTTCGGTTCGCCTGCGATCGGTTGTCGCCGCATCAGGGGTGGAGCGGTTGGTCCCGCCACAACCCATCCGACAACAAGACCGTAGAGGCGTTGTGGTCGAGGATGGCCGTCAACCTAGCCAAACGGGCGGCGGCGCCTGCACCGATCGGGTTCGTCGGCACAGGACAGACAGGGCGTGCAGATGAGCCTGGCGGGCAGCGGGAGCACCGGGAGGTGGCCTTCCTCGCTGGCGACATCGATCACCCTTTCCGAGCCGGATGACGGCCTGTAGGGAAGTGACTTGGTCACGCCGTCGGGGCGGTACCGGGACTGGGCCACCGCTGGGCGTTCGGCCACAACACGGCGTCCAACGTCTCGATCATTGCGGGATCACCGTCGACGGCGATTGGCCGGTCGGAGGACTTGCGACCCCAGAGGACGAGCAACCTGTTGGCCGGGTCCGTCGTCAAGGTCACATCGCCCAGCACCGCCTGGTCAGGGATCTCAAGGCGACCACCCTCCATGGACGCGACGAACACAACGTCAGGCTGATCGGTGCAGCGAAACACGATTCGGACGGGCGGCACACCAACCGCGGGGGCGCGGGCGCTCAGCGATCGCGCCGATTCGTTGAGGATCGGCATCCGGTTGAGACCTTGATCGCGTGCGCGGTGAGATCAGGCTGGGCGAGCATCTCACTCGCGAGATCGTCATCGCCGACCATGTCCCACCGGTGGATCGCCGCCTCGCTACGCGAGTGCGTACGAAACTCATCGACGGACACTCGCGTCCCGGTGAAGGCAATGGCCGGGTCGGCGGTCCGTTCCGCCAAGGCATCCCAGGCGGCCAGCTTGCGCACATTCTCTGCAACCAATCTGCGTCGAAGCTCGTCGTGGGACAGAGCTCGCATCGGCGCCTCCCGCTCTTCGAAACCTCGCGTCGGTCGCTCGGGATCACCTGCGAGGCTCCGCTCGATCAGATCGGCGATCTCTTTCGCTCCAGCGGCGAGGTGGGCGACGATGTCGTGCGCAGTCCAGCCTGCGCAGGCCGTCGGCGCGGACGGTGGAAGGGCGTCGATTGTCTCCAAGACAGCC
Organism: Acidimicrobiales bacterium; assembly: GCA_038253965.1. GTDB lineage: Bacteria > Actinomycetota > Acidimicrobiia > Acidimicrobiales > Iamiaceae > JBBSGQ01. Next base: position 5,360 of record JBBSGQ010000239.1, read on the forward strand.
GATCCCTCCGTGACGGACTCGGGTGCTTCTGCCCGGTTGAACTCACTCACGATGATCCTCCCCTACGACGTGGCCGGGTCGGTCCCGACGCGCCCTCGCACCTGTAAACGGTCCCCGGACCGGAAGTGTGACGTCGGGTCTGAACTCGTTGCGCATGGCCGCGAGCCCGCGGCGACCGGGGCAGGCTCGTTGCGAAGAACACCCGATCTGCTCGGTGGCGGTGTCGGACGGTCGCCTGCGTAGGGCAGTCGAGCGCTCGGTAGCTGCGGTTGCGGTGATACCCGCGATGGTTCCGTGTCTGTGGCCGTCATCGGCGCGATCGTCCGAGCCAGTGAGCGCTAGGTCGGGGCGTCATTTGGCGTCGTGGAAGACGAGGCCCAGCGTCTGCCGCAAGCCGGATCGGACGGTGCTGACGCCATGGCGCATCGGCGCGTTGGACCATCCCCTCTTGGTGGCGACCGGACGGTCTCGTGTCGTGAACACGAGACCGTGGCCGTGGGGGATGACGGACGTGGTGGCCCGTGATTGCGCTCTCGGGCGTTGCTCGACCACGACGAACTCACCGCCGGTGTAATCCGCATCCGGTTTGTCGAGGCCGATCACGATTTGGAGCGGGAACAC
>JBBSGQ010000240.1:0-5978 GCA_038253965.1 Acidimicrobiales bacterium
CCCGGGTGGAGCAGCTGGTCAACGACGAGCTGGCGGCTGACCGACGGATAAAGGTCTCGTTCCTGCCCCGCTCGACGGCCGTCGAGGACGAGGATCTGATCCGCACCAAGGTCAGCTTGATCCCCGGTTCGGTGAGCGAGATCCGTGTGGTGGACATCGTCGGTCTGGACAAACAGGCCGACGGTGGCACCCACGTCGCATCCACCGGCGAGGTCGGCCGCATCCATGTCCTCAAGACCGAGTCCAAGGGCAAGGGCAACAAGCGAATCCGCATAGAGGTGGTCGATGCCTGACATCGACGCGCTCCGGTCCCGGCTCCGCCAACTGGCGCCGGTGATCGTGGCGTTCTCAGGTGGGGCCGACTCTTCGTTCCTCGCGCATGTGTCTCATGAGACCCTCGGGCCGGAGCAGGCACTGTGCATCACCGCGGTGTCGCCCTCGCTCGCCGGGTTCGAGGAAGACGACTGCCGCGCCCTGGCCGCCGAGTGGGGTCTGCACTGGTCGGAGGTGACCACCGACGAGATGGCTAACGCGGCCTATCGGCGCAACGACGGCGACCGCTGCTACTGGTGCAAGGACGCGCTGATGGATGCGCTCGAGCCGTTGGCTGCTGAGCGGGGTGCCACAGTCCTGCTCGGCGTGAATGTCGATGACCTCGGCGATCATCGGCCGGGCCAACAGGCGGCTGCAGCTCGGGGGGCAGAGTTTCCGTTGGTCGATGCCGGGTTCACCAAGGCCGACGTGCGAGTGGCCTCACGCCGACTCGGGTTGCGCACGTGGGACAAGCCGGCAGCCGCGTGTCTGGCCTCGCGGGTGCCATACGGCACGCCCGTCGATCTCGGCGTGCTCGACACGGTGGAGCGGGCCGAGACCGCGCTGCGCATGCTCGGCTTTGAGGACCTGCGCGTCCGCCACTACAAGGACATGGCCCGCATCGAGGTGCCGATCGACGCCCTGCCGGCGATCGTCGAACAGCGTGCAGCGGTGGTGGCGGCTGTTCACGCAGCCGGATACCGCTATGTCACCCTCGACCTCGACGGTCTGCGGAGCGGCAACCTCAACCATGCCCTGACTGATCAGTCCCCGTCCTCGCTACAGGGGGCTCAGAAGCGCGACGCGTAGCTGAAGCTCGAGCGGAGCGAGTCGACAAGGGTGGCGATCGGCCTCGACTCGATGGCGTCGGTCTGCGGTGTTGACGGGGCGTTGCGGAACATGCCGTACCACGTGGTGATCGCCCGGACCCGCGAGTACGACTTGGCCCGGTACTCGTAGGACTCGGAGAAGCTGGCCATCATCGTGCCGCGGCTGACACCCGCCGCCAGTTGGTCGATCCAATAGGCCCGCCCGGCCGGATCAGGCTGGCGACCGAGGACGTTGCGGTAGACGAGGTCCACGAACCCGGGATCGGTGAGGTGACCGTAGCGCTTGATGAACTCGGCCGATCCGGTCAACGAGGACGCCACCGACGCAAGCGGTTCGCCGTCGTACGTCCTCCCGATCCAAAAGGCCAGGCCGCTAGTGTCGGGGTCTCGCAGGAACGTGGTCCGCAAGAGCCGGGTGACAGCCCACGCGTGGGCTTGCCAGGTTGCAGATGACTCGAGGTCGGCGATGAGCACGCCCGGGCCGACACCCCTGAGCCGGCCCTGCCAGGCGGCCAGCTCGGCCCCCGAGGGGAGGCGGTGGGCGAAATCGAGGAATTGCCGGGCGATGAACGACGAAGCGTCGTTGAAGGGCCCGAAGCGGGCGGTCGACGACACGAAGCTGGCCAGCGAGTCCGCGCCGAGCCGGCTGTAGACCCCGGGGTTGTCCGGCTTCGCGCAGTCGGCCCCCCAGCTCGTTATCCCGACCTGGACCCAGCCTGCACCCCCCGCTCCGGGGACCATCAGCGGTCCCCCACTGTCGCCGAAGCAGGTGTCGCGTCCACCGGCGAGGGGACCTGCGCACACCATGTTGGCCGCGAAGAAGGTCAGGCTCAGCCCCCGACTGCGCGGATACTTCGAAGCACAGGTCGCATCCGACTGCATCGGGACCGTCGTGTCGCGGAGGTGCGTCGGGTACGCGTTCGCCACGTCGGCGTTCGTGCTTCCCCAGCCGGCCACAGTGGCCACCGTGCCCGGCGCCCACAGCCCACGCTGGCTCGCCGTGACCAGAGGGATGGGCGTCGCGCTCGTTGGCTTGGCAAGGCGCATGAGGGCCACGTCGTTCTGGTTCGAAGCGCTGTCGTACGTGGGGTTGCGGCGGATGGTGGCGATCGCGTATCGGTGACCACTTCGGTCGCCGAGAACGTTCGTGCCGGTCAGCACCTCCATGTCGCCTGCCCGAAGCGGCGCGCCGCTTGCCGCGTCGAACGTGCAGTGGGCCGCGGTCAGCACCCAGCTACGACTGATGACCGTGCCTCCACAGAAGAACGCCTTGTAGGTGTCAGATGTGTGGGCATGCAGGATCGCCACCTGCCACGGCCACTTACCGGGCGTTGACTCTCGACCGCCGATGATGCGCGGGTGACCTTCTTGCGGGTCCACAACCTTGGCAGCCGCCGCCGGCGTCAACAACGCGACGGTCATCGTCAACGCGAGCAGGGCGGTCAGGCCGCGGCGGTTCATGGCGGGTCTCTCTTCGAACTGGGCGGGCGGCAGGTGAGCGCCAGCGGCGGTCACGGTAGTGGTCACGCAGGCCCTGGGATACCGACTTCGAGAGGTGTCCAGAACGGGAAGCTGATGTGGTTGACCCCGAGATGCTCGACGAGCCGGCCCCGGGCCGCGAGCTGGACGAGGCATGGGCCGGCGACGGTGGCCCCGACCATGGCGACGTAATCAGCTACCGACAACAGCAACGGGCCAGCATCGGCGTCCCCTGGACGCAGGACGGCATCGACCTCGAGAGTGGGTCGGCAGGGGTTGTCGAGATCCACCGGCCAGCAGTGGTACACGACCCCCTCGAACACCGACAGGGCGCGGATCTTCACCGCTCCCGGCGCCCGAGTCCGACCATCGACCAGATCTCTACCACCCGGTCGAACCGGTGCCGCCCTTGAACGGACCGACGACGCGAGAGGTGATCCACCCCCCATAGAAGGAACCCTCGTTCGGGTCGACAAGCTCATCGTCGACTCGGCAGGCGTCCATCTTCTGGGCGTACAGAGCGAGATGCCCGGTCAGCGCCTCGAATCCGGGCGACGGGTGCTCGTAGAACCAGCCTGCGTCTTCGGCGCGTCGATCTCGAACGACCACCGAGACGTAGCTGGCGAGCCCCTTCCACTCACAGAACGTCCGGGTCGTCGATGGTACGAGCCGGTCCCGGGCGACGTCCTCGAGCGGCAGGTAGAAGGCGGGTGGCTGGCTCGTCTCCAGCACCCGAAGCGCCCGCGTCGTGTCGGCGATCACGACCCCGCCGAACTCGACCACCACGTGCCCGTCGGTCCGCTCGAGGTGCGGCGGGCGAGGGTAGTCCCATACCGACTCCTGACCCGGTCCAGGCTCGATCCGCTGCGGGCGACGCATATCGGGAAAGCTTGGCGGTGATGGACGGCGTTCCCAACTCCGCTGATGAACTGATGCTCCGGGGTCATGCGGACGCGCTGGCCGCGGGCATCGAAGCGGCGCTGCCGGAGTGGGTGCAGCGGTGTGTGGCTCGCATCATGGTCGCCTGGGTGGGCGAGCTGCCCGAGGCGGCAGCGCGGGAAGCTGCCGTCGCCGGCCGCGCCGCGGCGGCCGAGATCGGACCGGCGGTACGCACGCTGTTGACCACCGACGTCGACCAGCAGGCCACGGGCCCGCTGGCTCTCGCCCGTGAGGCAGTACGGTTCCCGACTGATGTCCTGGCTGTTGCCGGCGTGCCCCCGGTCGTCCGCGACGCGTTCGCGGAGCGCACATTTCCGGCCGATGTCTATGACTTGGCGCCCGCCTCGTTCGGCGACCTCGATCCTGCGCTGCAGGAGGCCGGCATCGCGTGGGGCGCGTCGAAGGCCCATGTGATGCTCTCCCGCCGCCGCGCAGAGGGCCACCGATGACCTGGCGAGGAGCGCGCGAACAACGTGGGCGCCGATGAGCGACCCGAAGCCGTTGAGGCGCGTGCTGGCGTTGGTGCCCGATCTGATGGACCGATCGCGCATGACTGCGGTGCCCGGGATCGACGTGCGATTCGTGAGCGCGGCGGGCGAGCTTGCCTCGCGATCAACTGCGTGGTCGGCCGATGTCGTGGTGGTCGACCTGGCCCGACCCGGCGTGCTCGAGGCGCTCGAGGCCGGAGGTATCAGTGGCCGCATCGTCGGGTTCGGCTCCCACGTCGACACCGATGTCCTCGACGCGGCCCGGCGTGCCGGATGCCACGAGGTGCTTCCGCGTTCCCGCTTCTTCGGCGATCCCGGGAGGGCGCTCGCCGGCTGAAGACCGACCGCTGAAGACCGACCGTCAATGCGCCGTCCACGCATCGGTAGCGTCGGCCAGCGCGTCGACCGCCTTCGGGAGCCGGTGCTCGCTGAGGTTGGTCAGCGTCACCTCTTCCAGCATCCTCGGGGAACTTCACCGGGATGCCTTGCGCCGTGGGGATGGCGTGACCCTTGAGCGGCAGCGCTTGGCCAGGGCTCCGAGGCGGCTCGGGCGAGCTCGATGCCGGCCCGCACCGCGTAATCGACCTTGGCAGAGATGCGCATCGAGGGCTCAGTCAGTGCCTGGGCGGCCGGTCGTACGTCAGCCCTCGGCCCCGAAGCGCTTCCAGCCGGGTTCGGTGATCGGCCGGTCCTCGAAGAACAGACAGCCTTCCGGGCACGCGAAGGGTGCCGTCTCGTTGGCATCGACCCGGCAACGCTGCACGACATCACCAGCAGTCGTGGTACGGGTGGAGTAGTGGCGGCAGTCCTGACGTACGGCCATCGGCGCAGTCTTGCAGGCGATTCCGGCGCGCCGGAGCCTCGTCCATGACCAGCAGAGAGGCCCCGGTAGCCTCCGGTGATGGCTGAGCGGCTCGTCGTGATCGGATGCGATCCGGGCGGTATGGCTGCCGCCACCCAGGTCCGTCGCAGTCGCCCCGACCTCGAGATCATCGCGCTGGAGAAGGGCCGGTTCACCAGCTACTCGGCCTGCGGCATCCCCTATTTGGTGAGCGGCGCGGTCGAGGAGATCGACGACCTCGTGGTGCGCACGCCACAGGAGTTCCGGGATCAGCACCGCATCGACGTGCGGATCATGCACGAAGTGGTGGGCATAGATCTTGATCGTCGGCGACTCGACGTACGTGATATCGGCCACGATCGCACGATCGAGATCGGCTTCGACCTGCTCCACATCGCAACTGGCGCCCATCCGATCCGCCCCCCGATCCCGGGCATCGACTCGGACTGGGTCCTGGGGGTGCAGACCCTGGAGGACGGCGCGGTGCTGCTCGATCGGATCGGCGAGAGCCGTTGCGGGAACGTCGTGGTGGTCGGCGGCGGATACATCGGTCTGGAGATGGCCGAGGCGTTCCTGCAGCGCGGAGCGAACGTCGTGCTGCTCGAGGGCGGGGACCAGCCGATGCGGACCCTCGATCCGGACATGGCGGCCAAGGTCGCTGACGCCGTTCGGCGTCACGGCATCGACGTGCGGCTCGGCTCTGCGGTCACAGGGTTCGGCGACGGCGCAGTGCACACCGACGAAGGGACGTTTCCCGCGGACCTCGCAGTGCTCGGGCTCGGGGTCGCTCCGAACTCCGGACTGGCAGCTGACGCAGGCATCGAGCTCGGCCCGCGAGATGCGATCACCGTCGATCCGCAACAGCGCACGAGCGCCGAGGGTGTGTGGGCTGCGGGTGATTGCGCCGACAGCTTCCACCTGGTCTCGCGCCGAAGGGTCCATGTGGCGCTCGGCACCGTTGCCAACAAGCAGGCACGGGTGGCGGGCATCAACATCGGCGGCGGTTACGCGACCTTCCCTGGCGTGGTCGGTACTGCCATCACCAAGGTGTGTGACACGGAGATCGCCCGGACGGGGCTCACCGAGTTC
>JBBSGQ010000241.1:0-5973 GCA_038253965.1 Acidimicrobiales bacterium
GAGGCACCCCGCTGGGAATGGCGATTGACGGGGGTGCACTGTTCTTCCGTCTACCGCGCCCGCAGAGTACGTTGACACGTGGTCGCCAAGCCGTTCCGTCCGCTCGCCATTGGGAGAGCCCTGAGCGCTGCAATGGCCTGGGGCGCGGCCGGGCCGCTGTGACGGCTCACCGGGCTGACCGATGACGTGTTGCTCGCTCGGCGACTCGGCCTCGCAGTTGCCGCGGTCGACGGGCTCTCGTTGGCGACGGTTGTCGCGGCGAGGACCCGTGCTTCCCAACGACGCGCGGCGTTGTTGAACGCGGGCTCCGACCTCATCCTGGCCTCGGCGTTGTTCGTTCATTCGGCTCGGCAGTCTGGTTCTCGACGCATCACGTCTGCGGGGGCCGGTGCCTTCGTGCTCGGCGGCGCCGCCGGTTGGATGCAAGCATCCCGCGCCGTCTGAAAGGTCGGTCGCGGCCCGCCATTTCTGGCGTCGGTTCGGCTCCGGGTTGGGTCACAGGGTTCGGGCGAGCTCGGCCACGCCGCGCTCGACAGGGCGACCTTGATCGGGACGGCAGAGTTCTCGCGATCGAGCTCGAACATCCCGTGGTTGGTCTCGATCAGGATGGCCACCGACTCGGCATGGGCGTGGCCGATCTCCATCACGGTGACGCGGTCTGAATCTGAGGGTGGACTCGGTCGGAGGCGCCAGAACGCGCGCTCCAGATCGACTCAGCGCCCGCGGACCTACCCGCGCACCAAACAGCAACTCGGCGTGACCTCGAACCGGCGATGTGGGGCACCGGTGCAGAATGCGATTGTGACCGATAGGGGATCTGTCTCGCCGAGTCTGAGGACCCTCACGCCCGGTGACGCCGGTCAAGTCGTGCCCTGCCTGGTTCACGCCTTCTGGGACTTTCCCGAGGTGGTACACCTGCTCCCGGACGAAGGCTCACGACGACGGGTGCTGCCGCGCTACCTCGGATCCGACGCTCGCGATGCCGCGACCTTCGGGACCTTGCACGCGGCGATAGACGAGGGCGTTGTCGTGGGAGCGGCTGCCTGGGTTCCACCGCAGGGGTACCCGGTCTCGAAGCGGCGAAAACTGGCCGAGGCGCGACACCTCCTTCCCGTCGCTCCGTGGGGTTTCTCTGCGCTCCGAGAAGCCCTGAAGGGACAAGACGCCAATCGACGACGTCACGCTGGACTTCCGCCGCACTTCTGGCTCCGAGCCATCGGAGTCGATCCGTCCGGACAAGGCCAGGGAATCGGGACGCTGCTCCTGCGATCGATGCTCGATCGGGCCGACGATGAAGGCCGAGGAGCCTTTCTGTTCACGGCCACGACGAACAACGTGGCTTGGTATCAGTCGTTCGGCTTCAAGGTGACGTCGACTTACCACCCGACGCCCCGGTGGCCCCAGGTCTGGGCCATGCGGCGAGAGCCCGACCATCAACGGATGGCATGACTTCGAGCGATCGATCCGCCGTTCTGGGGCAGGTGAGAGCCGTCTCCAGGAGCCGTTGGGCTGCTTCAGCCACGAGGATGGGCCCGTGAAGCCACCCGAAACTGAGCATCCTGATCTCCAGCCGGAGGACGAGCGCACAGCGCTGGTGCAGCGCCTCGATCAGTACCGAGCTGCAGGCGTCGAGCGTCTGCTGCCCGCGACGGATCTAACGATCGCGGGCATCGTCAAGCATCTCGCATGGGCCGAAGACCGCTGGTTCCAGGGCCGGCTGCTCGGCGCAGAGATGCCTGCGCCTTGGGACGCGCCTGGCGCCGACAAGCCGGACCGCGCGATGCGGCTGGTCCCCGGGGACACAATCGGCAGCATCGTCCAGCTCTACTCGTCGGCGTGCGGACGAAGCCGCGCTGCCATCGCCGGATGCGACTCGCTCAGCCAAGTCGCAGCGGTCCCCTCGTTCGGGACCGCACCAGTCAACCTTCGCTGGATCCTCGTTCACAAGATCGACGAGACCGCTCGCCACGCAGGTCACCTCGATCTTCTCAGGGATTGCCTGCATGAGTAGGTGGCACGCCTGCCCTGCCAGCCGGCAAACAGAGCCGCCAGCCGGCGGCAGGAGCAGAGCGGTCACACTCAGCCGGCGAGTTCCCAACGCATGCAGACCCGCCTCGCGGGGTCGAGCCGGTGAGAAGTCTCCTTGTCTCGAACTCCATGTAGCTGAGGACCGAGTTCATCCTCCCCAAGGACCCGGAAGCCGAGGTGCCGGTAGAGGGGCGCGTTCCAGGCGACGTCCGTGAACGTTGTGAGCGTGACGGCTGACAGGCCCGCCTCAGAGGCCCAGCCGCGGACGCTCTCGAGGAGGGCCCGGCCGAGCCCAGTGCCCTGATGATTCGGCCGGACGCTTACCTGCTCGACATGTGCGCACCCGTCTACGACGTCGACCAGCACGTAGCCGATCGGCTCGTCTGTGCAGTCGACAACGACCCAGGACCGTTCCTCCTCCGCGTACCGCGCGAGTTCCTCGCCGGATGCAGGCTCATCGCCGGCCACCTCGGGCAGGCCGACCTCGCGAAACCGTTCGCCGGCAAGGCGTTCGATCTCCCGCAGTGCCGAACCGTCGTCGGGCCGCGCTGGCCGGATGACCATACTCACGGTGGGATCCTTGCAGGCATACCGACGCCATGATCGCCGACGCGTGCTCACCCGGCGATAGGGGACCCTCGCGATCAGACCGTGGGGATCTGGTGAGCGATCTGGAACACGTTGCCGAACGGATCGCGCACCATCGCGCGCCGGTCGCCGTAAGGGGTGTCGAGCGGCGCCTCCATGGTGCTCGCACCCGCCGCGACCGCTCGTTGGTACGTGGCGTCGGCATTGTCGACGTAGATGTAGAGGAACGCCGGGAACTGCTGGCGCTCGACGGCCGGTGACACCATGATCACCGAGTTCCCGATGAGGATCTCGGCTGGGCGGTCAGCGAAAGCGTCGCCCGTAGCGTCGAAGACCGCACAAAGGAACTGCACTTGCGCGTCAACGTCGATCGTGACCAATCGCGGAGTCACGGAGTGGAACCCGGCACGGGGTCCGTTCGTCACCGGCACGTTCGAAGCATTGCACGGTCAGTTGGCGGCAGCGATCATTCGAGATTGCCGCACACCCGGCGTTATACGCAGGATCGGTGTCAAGGAGATTTCGTTTCGGCGGTGGTGATGAGGTTGTCGTAGAGGTTGGCGCGGTCGGTCTGGTGGTGGGTGCGGGCGTGATCGCGCTGCCGGAGCAGGACGGGCACGAACTGCGGGCCGGTCTTGAAGTAGGCGCAGGTTTCGCAGATGGTTTCCATGCGGCAGTCGAGTTCGGCGGGTCGGGTGCACATGCCGTTGCCCGAAGACGGCACGACAACAAGCGGCCGATCGTGACGAATGCGTTCATGCGGCGCCGACGGTACCGGCACGCTGCGCGCCACGACACCGCCGGAGATGACTTTTCGGGCTCTTCGCGTTGAGGTAGGGAGTGGGGGGTAGGGCGAGGGTCCACCACGCGGGGCAGGGGCCCCGTCATCGTCGTGGCTGCTTGAAGGCTGCGACGACGAGGAGACCCCTGCGTGAGCGACGGTACCGGGCTGACCGAGAAGCTGTTGGGACTGGACGGGTTCCGGGTGCTGGAGGTGCTCGAGGGACCGGACGAGCTCGTTGTCACGATCGAGACGACCGCCGCGGTGATGGGCTGCTCGGCGTGTGGGACTCGGGCGGTGGCCCATGAGCGGATGCCGATCGCGATCCGTGACCTGGCCTGCTTCGGGCGGCCGGTCCGCCTCGTGTGGCAGCCGCTGGCGTTGCCCGGAGCGGGACTGCGCCGCGAAGACCTGGACCGAGCACTCCGGTCACGTCGACGCACAGGCCGTGCTCACCCGCCGGGCAGGGGCGGAGGCGTGCCGCCAGGTCGGCGAGAACGCCCGGCCGGTGTCGAGCGTCGCGGATGAGCTGGGTGTGTGTTGGTGGACGGTGATGAACGCGGTCGTCGAGCACGGCACCCCGTTGGTCGATGATCCCGGCCGGGTCGGGCCGGTCGCTCATCTGGGTGTCGATGAGACGTCGTTCCTCAAGGCCAACCGGGAGCATCCGACGATGTACGCGACCGGCCTGGTCGATCTCCGGGCGCGGATCGTGATCGACATGGTCGAGGGCAACAAGGCGTCTGACCTGCGCCGATGGTGCGCCAAGGCCGATCCGGCTTGGCTGGCCGGGATCGAGGTGGTGGCCACCGACCTGGCCGAGTCGTTCCGGGCCGGGCTGTCCCCGCACCTCGACCACGCCACCCGCGTCGCCGACCCATTCCACGTGGTCAGGGTCGGGACCGTTGCGTCGACCAGGTCCGCCGCCGCGTCCAGAACGAGACCCTCGGCCACCGCGGTCGCAAGGCCGACCCGCTCTACCGGATCCGCAAGCTCCTCCTCGCCGGCCACGAACGCCTCGACCAACCAGGCCACGACCGCATGCTCCTGGGTCTGCGCGTCGGCGACCCCCACGACGAGCTGCTCGGCGCCTGGCTGGCCAAGGAGTCCGTCCGCGACATCTACCTCACCGACGACCGAGCCGACGCAGCGCTGCTCATCGACAAAGCCATCGCCGGCTGCGCGACCGACGACGTCCCCGAGATCCGCTCGCTCGGCAAGACCCTCGCGTCGTGGCGGATCGAGATCCTCGCCCACCACGACACCGGCGCAAGCAACGGGCCGACCGAGGGCCTCAACCTCTGCGTGAAGAAGGTCAAGCGCTGCGGCCACGGCTTCCGCTCCTTCCAGAACTACCGCCTCCGCGTCCTGCTCCACGCTGGCGGAGTCACATGGCCAAGCCGACCCCGACCACCCCACATCCGAAGCCGCTCCCCCTACTCGGACGCGTAGAGCCACTTTTCGACCCCCTCAAGCCCGCCGTCGACACCACCACCACCGAGGAAACGCCCCTGGCCATCAACGCCTAACCACACTGTCAACGTCGAGACACTCAAGCCGACGCCGAACTACACCACCCCGCGGGACGCGATCGCAGCTTGGGCTTCGCCGCCCGGTGGCCGCGTAGGGCGATTGGCACATGATCACTCAGGGAAGGCCTCGCCTTCATCGTCGTAGCAACCAGTGACGGGACCGATCAGGCCGATGTCGAGGGTCTTCATGTCCTCGAGGATCGGTGGCGACACGCGTTCATGCTCGGATTGGGGACCACGTTCGACCCAGCAGTCGAGGGTGCCGGCCGCTTCTACCTGAGTGGTGCTCGGCGAACGGCGCCTTGCTCTGCGGGTTGCCGGCTGCTGGCCGAGCTGACCACGAAATTGGCTCGGCGGGGGCTCTCCTTCGTTGTCCTCCCGGTACGGGAAAGCCGTGGCTCAAGCCGAGCTTCACCGCCGGGCGCCTCCGGAGACCGGCGGAAGTGGGTTCGGGAGAGGGAGGATCATCGTGACGGTTCGCCGAGCAACGGTCCTTGTTCCGACCTGTCCGCGGGCGTCGTAGCTGTCCCAGGTCTCGTCGTCGCGGTCGGGCTGCCTACTCCGGGTTGCGGCGGTCGAAGCGGCTTCGGCGGCCCCGTTCCAGCTTCACCCTTCGACCATGGGCCGCGGCTTCGACGAACCGGGTGGGGTGGCCGAGGTAGGTCCACCCTCCGCTGATGCGTCGTGTTTCACCGGCGATCGTGACGTCTATCGGGTCGGTGGTCAGTTCTTCACGCTGGATGTCGATCTCAGCCATGCGGGATACCTCTGTGGGGTTAGACGATCAGTCGGGACTTTCGTGGGAGCGGACGATCGAGCAGCCGGTGGGCGGCCATGGCCAGGGCGACGGCGCGGTCGTCGTGGCGGCCGCGGTCGTGGTCGAGGCGCAGAAGCCCCGGGCCGCTGGGACGGAGCCGCACCGAGGCCAGCTCGGTGAGCAGTTCGGAGTCGTTGGGCAACGCCAGGTTGGTGTCGTGTATCAGGCGGTAGAGCAAGAGGCCGAGGTGGCCCGCAGAGCTCGAGGTGAAGGAGAACTCGGTCACC
>JBBSGQ010000242.1:0-5934 GCA_038253965.1 Acidimicrobiales bacterium
GCAACAGGTTCAGATGTTCCTCCTCATGACGTGCACGTTGCTGATCGCTGCGCCGATCACCTGCGTTGGCGGCGTCGTCCTGGCCCTGCACCAAGACGTCGGCCTGTCGTGGATCCTGACGGTCAGCATCCCGCTCCTCGTGCTCGGCATCGGCTTCCTCGTGTACCGCATGGTGCCTCAGTTCCGGCTCATGCAGGAACGGATCGACGATGTGAACAAGGTGCTGCGCGAGCAGCTCACCGGCATCCGTGTCGTGCGCGCCTTCGTTCGCGAGCCAGCGGAGGGCAAGCGGTTCGCCACCGTCAACGATCAGCTCACGCACACCGCCCTCCTCGCCGGGCGCCTGCAGGCCTGGATGTTCCCGATCGTGCTGATCGTGCTGAACGTGTCGAGCGTCGCAGTGCTGTGGTTCGGTGGCCACCGGATCGCCGGCGGCCAGATGAAGATCGGCGCGCTGATCGCATTTCTGAGCTACCTGGCGCAAATACTCCTCGCGGTGATGATGGCCACGTTCATGGCGGTGCTGGCTCCTCGGGCATCGGTGTGCGCCGAGCGGATCAACGAGGTGCTCGACACCCCGTCATCGGTGGCGACACCGCCCGACCCGGTCACGAACATCCCGGTTAGTGCCTCGCTCGAGCTGCGCGGTGTCGGGTTCCACTATCCCGGCGCCGATGCACCCGTGCTCACGGATGTGACGCTGCGGGCGAGCGCGGGGCAGACGACGGCGATCATCGGCAGCACCGGTTCGGGCAAGACGACGCTGCTCAACCTGATCCCGCGACTGTTCGACGCGACGTCGGGCGGCGTGCTGGTGGACGACATCGACATCCGCGAGCTCGCACCCGAGACGCTGTGGAAGCGCATCGGTCTCGTGCCTCAGAAGCCCTATCTGTTCTCCGGCACGGTGGCGAGCAACCTCCGATTTGCGAGGGTCGACGCCACCGATGACGAGTTGTGGGCCGCCTTGTCGATCGCCCAGGCCACCGATTTCGTGGCGGCGATGCCCGGCGGGCTCGCAGCGCCGATCTCCCAGGGAGGCTCCAACGTGTCCGGCGGCCAGCGCCAGCGCCTGGCCATCGCTCGCGCCCTCGTGCGCCAACCCGAGGTCTACCTGTTCGATGATTCGTTCTCGGCCCTCGACCTCGTCACCGACGCTCGCCTGCGGGCCGCCATGGTGCCGTACACGTCCACTGCGACGGTCGTGATCGTGGCCCAGCGGGTGTCCACGATCATCGACGCCGACCAGATCATGGTCCTCGAGGACGGTCATGTCGTCGGGCTCGGCACCCACGGCGATCTGCTGCAGAGCTGCTTGACCTACCAGGAGATCGTCGCCTCCCAGATGAGGGTGGAGGAAGTGGCGTGACCGATCTCAGCGAAGCGGAGCCGACAGCCGAGACCGAACCCGAGGCACCGATCCGGCCGCCGGAACCGCCCACCCGCAGCTTCGGCGGGGGCCGAATGGGGCCACCCGTACCCGGTGAGAAGTCCGAGGACTTCGTCGGGTCCACTCGACGTCTCCTGGCCACCATGCGACCGGAGCGCAGGGGCGCGGTGTTCGTGCTCGTCGCCGCCATCGCCAGCGTCACATTGACGGTGCTCGGTCCGAGGATCCTCGGTCACGGCACCGACATCATCGTCAGGGGCATCACCGGCCGGACGAACGGCATCCAGTTCGGCCAGCTCCGCAACGTGCTGGCGGGAGTGGTGGCGCTCTACGTCGTGGCCTCCGCCCTGTCCTATCTACAGTCCTACATCCTCGCCGGGGTGGTCCAGCGCACCATGCTGCGGCTGCGCTCCGCCGTCGAGGAGAAGCTCAACCGCCTCTCGTTGGCGTACGTCGACAGCCAACCTCGAGGCGACCTGTTGAGCCGGGTCACCAACGACATCGACAACATCGCCCAGAGCCTTCAACAGACGCTGAGCCAACTGCTCACCTCGATCCTCACCATCGCAGGTGTGCTCACGATGATGTTCGTCATCTCGTGGGTTCTCGCACTCATTGCCGCAGTGATGATCCCGACCTCACTGTTCATCGTGAAGCAGGTGACCAAGCATTCGAAGAGGCGGTTCGTCCAGCAGTGGTCGCATACGGGGGCGCTCAACGCCCAGGTGGAAGAGGCGTTCACCGGCCACTCGCTCGTGAAGGTCTTCGGGCAGCAGGCCGGGGTGGAGGAGCGGTTCAGGCTGAAGAACGACGAGCTGTTCACGGCCAGCTTCGGTGCCCAGTTCATCGCCGGGGTGATCCAGCCGGCGATGATGTTCCTCGGCAACCTCAACTTCGTGGCGATCGCCGTGATCGGCGGCTTGCGTGTGTCGAGCGGGGCGATGAGCCTCGGCGACGTCCAGGCGTTCATCCAGTACTCGCGTCAGTTCACCCAACCGCTCACCCAGATGGCCTCGATGATGAACGTCCTGCAGTCCGGGGTGGCGTCGGCCGAGCGGGTCTTCGCCCTGCTCGATGTGGACGAGCAGTTCCCCGACCCCGAGCACCCGCTCACCGATAGCCGCCCCGAGGGACGGATCGAGTTCGACCACGTGTCCTTCTCCTACGACCCGAAGAACCCGCTGATCCAAGACCTGTCGCTCGTCGCCGAACCGGGCCAGACCGTGGCGATCGTCGGACCCACCGGGGCAGGTAAGACGACGCTGGTCAACCTGATCATGCGGTTCTACGAGATCGACAGCGGCACCATCCGCCTCGACGGCCAGGACATCGCCCGGATGCGACGCAGCGAGCTCCGGTCGAACGTCGGCATGGTGCTCCAGGACACCTGGCTGTTCGGTGGCACCATCCACGACAACATCGCGTACGGCAACCTGGACGCGACCGAGGAACAGATCCGCGAAGCCACCCGCGCCACCTACGTCGACCGCTTCGTGCACTCCCTGCCCGACGGTTACGACACGATCATCGACGACGAAGGCGGAACGGTGAGCGCCGGCGAGAAGCAGCTCCTCACCATCGCCCGCGCCTTTCTGGCCAACCCCACGATCCTGATCCTCGACGAGGCCACGAGCTCGGTCGACACCCGCACGGAGGTTCTGATCCAAAGCGCGATGGCTGCGTTGCGATCGCAGCGCACGAGCTTCGTGATCGCGCATCGACTCTCCACGATCCGTGACGCCGACCTGATCCTGGTCATGGAGCAAGGCAGCATCGTCGAGCAGGGCAACCACTCCGAGCTACTCGCCGCCGGTGGCGCCTACTACAACCTGTACAACGCCCAGTTCGCCGGCCCCGCCGCCGAGATCTGAGCAGACCATGAGCTGCCGCTTGCGCCGGCTGACGGTGCGCTGGCGGTGACCGGCCGGAGGGCGGTGCGCTGGTGCGGATGGGGTCGGGTTGAGCGCGCAGTGCTTGCGAGAGCAGACCTCCGCGTGGGGTCACTCGAGCAGGCGGCCTTCCATCGTCGGGTGCTCGGCTTCCTCGATCCAAGAGACCAGCCCGGCGGTTACTGGTGGCACCGCGCGCTCGCGCGCCGACAACTCTCCCGCGCCGTCGAGGCTGACGACGAGGTTCACGGCCCAACGGTCGTCGAGCTGTGGGTGGTCAGACCGGTTGTGACAGCCTCGGCTCTCCCGTCTGAGGAGCGCTCCCAGCACCGTCGCTTCGGCGACCGCGAGGCCCGCTCGGAGATCGAGGGCCTGTGCCAGATCACCCCAGCCCTCCGCGCTCGGGCGCACGTCGACATGGGCCGCCGCGCTCCGTAGCTCTTCCAGGCCCATGAGCGCCTGCGTGAGATCGGCCTCGTTACGCACGACACCGCAGGCTTCCCACATCAAGTCACGTAGGCGGCGCTGGACGGAGCGGGCCATCTCATCGCCTGGCCCGATCAGGGCGTCGAGCTCGCCGCCGGCCTCAGCGATCACGTGGCGAGGTTTGATGGAGACATCGCTCTGCAGGGCCAGCGCCGCCGCCGCCTCACCCGCCCGGCGGCCGTAGACCACCGTCTCGGTCAGCGAGTTGCCACCCAAGCGGTTGGCGCCGTGGAGCCCGGCGGTGCACTCGCCGGCCGCGTACAACGCAGCGACATCTGTTGCATGGGTCTCGGGATCGACCACCACACCGCCCATCGAGTAGTGCGCAGTGGGCGCTACCTCCATGGGCGCCTTGGAGATGTCGAGCATCTGGTACTCGATGAACTGGCGGTACATCCGAGGGAGCTTCGAGAGGATGTGCTCCTTGGTCCTGTGCGAGATGTCGAGGTACACGCCACCGTGCGGCCCGCAGCGACCCTCGTGGATCTCGGTGTAGTTGGCCAACGCCACGCGGTCTCGGGTGCTGAGCTCCATCCGCTCCGGGTCGTAGCGAGACATGAACCGCTCGCCTTCGGAGTTGCGGAGTTGGCCACCCTCGCCACGCACGGCTTCGGTCACCAGGGTGCCGGCCATGTCCTCGGGCGCCACCATGCCCGTCGGGTGGAACTGGACGAGCTCCATGTCCATCAACGGGCAGCCGGCTTGCAGGGCGAGAAACATGCCCTCGCCGAAGTTCTCATCTCGCCGCGAGGAGCTGCGGCGCCAGAGACGCGTGTGCCCACCACCGCAGAGGACCACGGCATCCGCTACGAACGCGGTGCGGGCACCGTCGTGGAGGTCGAACGTGAAAGCTCCGAAGCACGCGCCGTCGGCCACGAGGAGCTGCGACACGTACTGGTCCTCGACGACGGGAATGCCGAGGCTTTCGACCTTGCCAGCGAGCGTCTGGATGATCGCCCGCCCCGAGTAGTCGCCCGCGTAGCAGGTGCGGCGCCAGCGGTGAGCGCCGAAGAACCGCTGATCGAGGCCGCCGTCATCGGTACGAGCAAAGTCGCAGCCCCAGGTCGCGAGCTGCTGCACCGCCGCGGGCGCTTCTCGCGTGACGACCTCCACGACGCTCGGGTCGCCGAGGAAGTAGCCCTCGCGGAGCGTGTCGACGAAATGCTGCTGCCAGCTGTCCTCTGGGTCCCGCGTGCCGAGGGCGGCGTTGATCCCTCCGGAGGCGAGCACCGTGTGCGCGTCGCGACGCCGGCGTTTTCCGACGACGACGACCGCCACCCCCGCCTCGTGCGCCGCGATCGCGGCCCGTAGGCCTGCGCCACCCGTGCCGATGACCAGCACGTTGGCTGTCACGGTTCGGGTGAATCCAGTCGCGACACCCATCGTCGTCATCGTTCGCTGCCGGTGACGCTCGGAGAAGGGTGGTTGCCGGTGTCATGGAGGGTGGCTGCCACCCCCGCGAGCCAGCATCGACGACTGTCGACTCTGGCAGACTCTGCCAGTGACCGATCGGCGGCCGCCGCTTGAGCTGCAGGGCAGGGGTCCGTCTGGTTGGCGGATCTTGCCCAGCCGGCCGGACCGCGCTGTGCGACGCCTCGTCGCGGTCGCTCTCATGCTCCTGTCCGCTGGCTGCGTGCCGCTGCCACAGGGACCGCGGCCCGTCGCGCGGCCCGGGTTCGGGCCTGTCTGGACACACGGAGCTCGCCCGGTCCGGCCTCTCGGACACGCCGGGCGGTGGTTCACGGATCCCACCGGTCGTGTGGTGATGCTGCGCGGCCTGAACTTCGTCGAGAAGTGGGCGCCGTACACGCCAGAGGCCGATGGGTTCGACGACGACGACGCGGCGCTCCTCGCGGCCAACGGCTTCAACGCGCTTCGCCTCGGCGTGTCGTTCGAGTTCGTCATGCCGGCGCCCGGTCAGGTAGATCGCGACTACCTGAAGTCGATCGCCAAGACAGTCCGCATCCTCGGCCGGCACGACATCTACGTGCTGCTCGACTTCCACCAGGACGGCTGGGGCCCGGCCACCAATGGCAACGGCATGCCGGCATGGGCAACGCTCACCGACGGTCTGCCCAACCCGCCGGCGGAGTTTCCGCTGTACTACGTCCAGAACCCTGCGTTGCAACGGGCGTTCGACAACTTCTGGGCGAATCGGCCGGGTCCCGA
>JBBSGQ010000243.1:0-5881 GCA_038253965.1 Acidimicrobiales bacterium
GGCTCGTGCCCTGGGCCGAGGGCCCTGGGCCGAAGTGATGAGTGGCGGTGTATGTCGTCCGCGCCTCCTACGACTCCGTCACCGGCGTTCTGGCGAGTTCGTCGACGTACTCCGCGGGAAGCCCGTTGGCCCGTGCCGCGTTGACGATCGGGTCTCGATACGACTGCGTCGGCATCATCGAGTCGTCGATCATCTCGGCGCGGGCGACGTACACCGAGGCGTCGTGTTCGGCGCCGTCTGGACCTACGACTGTCACGCGCTCTTCGCGATAGCCAGCGGCGCGTTGTCCTTCGTCGATTTGCTGCCAGCCGAGGCCGTCCACCTCATAGAGGACCCCCCAAACGACGTCATCGGGGTGACCGGTGCGCAGCGCGGCGAGTTTCCCCCCGTCAGAGCTTCTCTTGTGCCACCTCAACGTGAAGCCCGACAAGGACGCGATGGTGAGCCGTCGTGCAGAGGGGATCCAATCTCGCAACAGTTCTTCATCCATGTTGGTGCCGACCGCGAAGAACCTCACCGTCTCGACCGTACAGGCCCCAGTCGCCGGTTCAATTGGCTGGCAGTCACGCTCCGAAGGCGTTGTCAGTCGAAGGAGACCACGAAATTCGCACCATGAACGCGGCTCGCGTCCCTGACCGCCGGGTCTGACCGTAGTGGCTTCGGTCATGCTGGGTTGGTGCCGGATCGGATCTTCGCTGACCTGCGGTTGGCGGCGCTCTACGACGTCGTCGATGACGACAGGAGCGACCTGGACGTGTACGAGGCGACGGTGGACGAGCTCGGCGCCTGTTCGGTTCTCGACGTGGGGTGCGGGACCGGGACCTTCGCCTGCCGGCTTGCGCGGCGGGGGATCGATGTGGTCGGGCTCGACCCGGCGGCGGCGTCGCTCGACGTCGCGCGAGGCAAGGCGGGCGCAGAGAAGGTGCGCTGGGTCCGCGGCGACGCCGCCGATGTTCCGGCGCTCAGCGTCGATCTGGCCGTGATGACCGGCAACGTCGCGCAGGTGTTCCTCTCCGACGGCGAGTGGGCGCAGGTTCTTGCGGCGGTCGGCGGGTCGGTCCGTGACGCCGGTTGGGTGGTGTTCGAGACACGGGACCCGGGTCAGCGGGCGTGGGAAGGGTGGACTCGAGCTCGCACCTACCGCGATCTTGAGGTTCCGACGGTTGGCCGTGTGGAGACCTGGATCGAGCTGACCGAGGTTGCTGCGCCGTTCGTCTCGTTTCGCCACACGTTTCGCTTCCACGCCGACGGTGCCGAGTTGGTGTCGGAGTCGACCCTCCGGTTCCGCCATCGCGATGAGATCGCCGAGAGTTTGGTGGCCGCGGGGCTCGAGCTGCGCGAGGTCCGTGACGCTCCGGACCGGCCTAGACAGGAGCTCGTGTTCTTCGCCCAGCGAGGCTCGCGACCATCCGACTGAGGCGCGTGCCCCCGACCGCCGGCTCTACGGCTTCCATGCGTGGTAGATGGCTTCACCGATGTCCGCAAGTGTGCGGGGCCCACCGTCATCGGGTCGGTGCCACAGGTCGGGAAGATCCTTCGCCATCGCCGCGATGACCCAGGAACCTTCGTCCGTCTCGAAGAGACCGGCGTCGACGCACTCGCATGCTCCCCAACCGGCCTTGCCGTACACGCGCACCGGTGCTGGCAGGCCCCAGTCGATGGCGTCGTGCACGTGCGGGACACGACGCGCCAGGAAGTTGACCTTGTCGACGCGGTACAGGATCTCGCGAGCGTGTTCGTCAAGGCGGGTGTAGATCTCCGCGAGGTCTCGCGGGGTTGCGCTCATGTACGACGAGCCTTCCAGCGAATCGCGCACTCGGGGATGCGGGACACCGAGTTCGTCCATGGCGGCGTTGACGACTTCGCGTCCGCCGAGTTCGCGGATGAGCGCGAGCGTCGCAATGTTGTCGGACAGTACGATCATCAGCCATGCGAGATCGTCCAGCGTCGGCGACAGGCCCGGTGCGAGATAGCGCAGCACGCCGCTGCCGAGTGCGTGGTCTTCGCTGAGCAGCGTGACACGCCGATCTGGGTCGTCATCGCCGAGCCGAGTCTTCTTCGTGTAGGCGAGGAGGACGCAGACCTTCACAGAGCTCTGCGCAGGCATCACCTCGTCGGCGCGGATCGCAACGGTCTCGCCTGTGTCGAGATGACGCGCGTACACGCCCCATGTCCCTGCACGACTGCCGATCATTGTGTGCAACTCATCCGCCAGGGCCACACCCGGAGTATCTCATCCACAGGCGCGGCCAACCCTGGAAGGTCGGCGTGTCCCACAACGCCGGCTACGCAGCGGTCAGTGGCTTTACGTCGAGCGAGGCCAGCTTGTGCCAGGACCGCTCGACGTCAGCGGGTAGGTGTGCTTCAAGCGGCGCTCAAGCACTCGAGGACTCCCAAGGACCATCGTCACCTTCTCGGCGATCGCGCCACGTCGTAGGGCGGACACCCGCCGTTCGTTGGTACTACTCCGGTACTAGCGGGTGGCGAGAACGGCCGAAACGGAGAAGAGCCGTTGAGTGGAAGTCTTTACCGACAAGGGTTTCGGGAGCGGCCGGAGGCGCTAGCCAGATCTTCGAGAGCACCGAGCAGATCCAGCAGCTCGTGATCTCCCGGGCGATCTTCGGCCAGCGCACCAAGTAGGCGCCACAAGGGCCTCCGCGTCGCCGCCGGTGCCAAGAGCACCGCCTCTAAGCACCGGGTCGGAGCCACGGAGACAGCTTCGGGCTTCCCGGCCGACCGCCGGACTCGACTTCACACCGGGGGGCGTCCGAGGCCTGCTCCGGCTGTTCCCGCCCGTGGATCGATCACTGTCTGGTCGCTGTCACCAGGTTGACGGCCCCTGACAGCGTGACGCGGCCGTCATCGTCGATGTGGTCGGCGAACGCCTCGCAGATCGCCCCCTCGGCGGCGCGCACGACGTCTTCGTCCATGCCGCTCAACACGAGGCGCGTGGGTCCGAAGTCCAGAGCGGCCCCGGCGGCGGCTGCCGGGGGCGCGCCACCCGCGAAGGGCAGGCCCAGCACGTGGCGCTCGATCGCGATGCCACTCCAGCCGGCGCGGTCCAACGAGCGGGCAGTGACGACCGGATCGTGCAACGAGAACGGCCCTTCGCCGTCGGTAGCGACGAAGTCGTCGAGGTCGACGCCCGCCGCAGTCGAGCGGATGCCCCGGGACCGGAGCACCCCGAGTGCCGCGTGCAACGGGACAGAGAAGAGGGGTGACTCGTCACGGCGCTGCCAAGCGGCGAAGGCCAGCCGGCCACCCACGCGCGAGGCGCGGACCAGGTTCGCGAAGGCGGCCGGAGGGTCCGAGAAGAACATCACCCCGAACCTGGAGATGACGACGTCATGCCGCGGCCCCTCCGGTGCCCACGTCACCGCGTCGGCTTCCACCCAGTCGATCGGAGCAGCGGCGTCGTCACCGGGATGAACAGTGGCCGCTGCGGCCGCGACCAGCATCTCGCCTGACACGTCCAGGCCGCACACCCGCCCGGTCGGGCCGACCGCCCGGGCCGCCGCGTAGGTGGTGGGCCCAGTGCCGCACCCGACGTCGAGGACCGATTCGCCCGGGCTGAGGCGGGCGGCCGCGAACAGCATCTCGGACACAGGCGCGAGCTGCCGCTCGAGCCCCGCGGCCTGCCGGAGCCACCGCTCGACCCGATCACCGTTCCACTCCTCCGACCGAGCCTCGTCCGTCACACCTGCATCCTCGCCGATGTCCATGCCCCACTGCGCACGCCATCAGCCGCACCCCCGTCGCGGCCGGCCGGCGCCCGACGTGGACGACCCCGAACGCTGCCGGCTCGGCGCTGCACCTATTGGCCGACACGACCATCGATCCGCTCTCGCAACAGGTCGGCATGGCCGTTGTGGCGGGCGTACTCCTCGATCAAGTGGATGAGGATGGCGCAGAGCGGGACACCTCGACCCTTTCCCGGCGCGCCGAGATCGACGGCCTCGCCGACGAGTCCGTCGCCAAAGTGGATCTCTTCGCGCCACGCACTCCATGCCCGCTGGACCATGGCCGCGTCGGCAACGGCGCCATCGAACTCGTCGTCGCCATACAGGTCCGGCGTGTCCTCGCCGGCCGTCTCCTGACGAAACCAGTGCCTCCCGACATCGGTGAGATGTCGCAGGAGACCCAGCAACGGGAGATCGCTCGGAGGCACAGAGGCGGGCCATCGCCTCGTGATCCAGGCCGGCGCACTTCAGCTCGAACGTCAGGCGCCGATCTGACAAAGTAGCTGACCAGCATCGGTCGCTCGCTGTTCTCGAATCGGCCATCGGCGCGCGGATCCTCCGACGGATCCAAGAACATGTCCGACCACCCGAAACTCCTGGTCGGAAGGTCGTGGTCGTCGCCCGCAGTACTCACCTCCTCATGCTCCTTCGGGAGCCGATGTGGGTCCAGCGAGTTGCGCTGACCGGAGTTGCCCCCGCACGGGCCTCGAGCGGTGTCCCCAATCGCCGGGGATCCGAGTCACAGTTGCAGACGTGAGCCGTAGCAGCGCTCGTTAGGGCACGGATAGGGCACGTGAGCCGGGCAAAGTGACCGCACGACGGCCATAAGCCCAGGTCACAGCGGTGCGCCGCATATGGCAACGCTTTGGTCGCATCGAAGAAGTCGTGGGTTCGAGTCCCATCACCTCCACCAACCAGGGATGTAACCGTCGATCGAGCCCGACACATTGGGCCTCGGCACGAGCCGCCAAGTCGTCGATGCGGGCCACCGTCTCCGCCCCAACCTGATCAAGTTCGGCGAACGAGTCTCCGGCGCCTCGTAGACAGATCGACCTGGCATCCCCAGACGCCGGGAGGGTCGCCGGCGCTGACCGCATCTACCGCCATGCACGTCACCCAACTCTGGCGGCACCCCGTCAAGTCCTTCCAGGGAGAGCAGTTCACCCCGGCGATCGTGGACAACGACGGCATCCGCGGTGACCGCGCCTGGGGCGTCTGCGACAGCGTCACCGGTCGGATCCTCACGGGGCGTCGGGAACCCAGGCTGCTGCTGGCATCCGCCCGCCTCGGCCGCGACGAGCCCTGCCGTGCACCTCCCCACCGGCGACGCCTGCCGCGGGCTCGGAACGACGCCGACAGTGCCCTGTCACGTTGGCTCGGCGCGCCCGTCGTCCTGGCGGCCGCTGCCAGGCAGCCGGCTGCGGCCGCCGAGTACTTCGCCGACGCCACCGACGACACCAGCGCGGCGATCGAGTGGACGATGCCGCCAGGCAGGTTCGTCGACGCGATGCCCCTCCTCATCGTCACGACGGCGAGCCTTGCCGCCGGCAAGGCCCTGCACCCCGACGGCGACTGGGACCCGCGTCGCTTCCGAGCGGACGTGCTGATCGAGGCCGACGACCAGCGCTGGCTGGAGGACACGTGGTGCGTCCACACAGTGCGTATCGGAGAGGTCGAACTGGATGCCCGTCAGCCGTGCGTCCGATGCACGATGGTCACCCAGCCGCAGCCCGGCGTGGGTAGCACGAAACGCCGGATCCGAGCCGACATCATGCGCGGGACCGGTGCGCGCGAGTTGGCAATTCTCGCGCGGGCCTGAGCGCACGTGTCGATCCGTGCGCCCTCGACCCGATGTAGATGCCTCGCCCGCCTTCGAGCCGGCGCGGGTCGTGGGAAGCCGCTCCGGCGGAGCAAGCGGGCAGATCGACGAGCCAGTGGCGCTCAGGCAGAGCTGTCCTGGTACGACGTGGCAGCGGCAGGGAAACGCAGACCCTCGAGTGACGCCGCCAAAGTACCGTGGCATTCGCAGGTACAGGGCTGTGTGGTCACCGTTGAGGTCACAGTTCGCGGGCGAATCGGGAGGTCGTATGAAGCAGAGTGGGATCGCGTCTCGGCTCGTGGCTCTCTGCTTCGATGCGAAC
>JBBSGQ010000244.1:0-5840 GCA_038253965.1 Acidimicrobiales bacterium
AGTTGTTCAGCAAGGTCGGTGCCGCAATGGCGCCGCCCCTTGGTGGGGGCGGAGGGGTGACCGATGGGTGGCGGGATTCGGCAGCGGCAACAGGCCGCAATGGAGCCGCCCCTTGGTGGGGGCGGAGGGGGCTCCCTTCGGAGGGAGCCTGTCACCAGGCCAAACGCGACCTGATGCGAGCGGTCGTACGACGAACTGAAAACTCTTACCCTCTATTGAGTTGTCAAGGACCTCCGGACCGGGTCTGACCTGGACACGAGCGCTGACCCGGGCGTGGCCCGGCATGTCAGCGCTCGCCCATCAGACGATCGTCGGTCCGTTCGTGGGCATCGGAAGAGATGTTCCCATGAACTCGATCGCCGCACTGCCCTGTCTACCTGGTTCGCCGAGGTCGATGAACACCACGCTGTCCGCATGGTGGTCGACCACCTCCCGCAGCTCCGACTTGACGTTGATCTTCTCGATCGGCGTCAGGTCGCACAGGAAAACCGAATACTGGAGCCGATCACCGTGGCTTCGGACGATGTCGTGGACGCGACGCAGCCGCGCGTCGTCACGGATGTCGTAGGCGACGAGCCAGCGCCGCCGCGCGCTCATCGAGTCGTCACCGGGACGTAGGCAGGGATCTCGCCCAGCAGATGAGCGGCGAGCAACCGGCACTGGACCTCGAGGATGCGTCGATAGCTCGCTCGGTAGCCGAACAGGGGGTGTCGCAGCTCCGTTGCCAGCCGCCGTTCGTAAGCGGCGAGGACCGCCTTCCTCCCACTTTGGGTCAATGTCACACCGCCTGCTCGTATAAGGAAGTCGCCGACCGTCACCTCGCCGTTGTTCACGAGGTTGACGACGACCGACTCGGCGATGAGCGGACGGAACTCCTCGGCCAGGTCCAGCGCCAGTGCCGGTCGGCCGAAGCGAGGGCGGTGGAAGAAGCCCTGGTACGGATCGAAGCCAATGCCAAACGCGGTAGCCGTGAGCTCCTTGGTCAGCAGGCCGTACACGTAGCCGAGTAGGCAGTTGACGGGATCTGTCGGTGGACGGCGGTTCCTGCCTTCAAAGCTGAAGGGGCTACCCGGGAGGCGCTTCTCCTCCCGCAGCATCGTGGGGAACGCTCCGAAGTACAGACGGGCCGCCGTGCCTTCGACCCCTACTAGGGACCCCGTGCTCGTGACCTCGAGGGCCCGATCCGCCAGACGCTTGAGCTGGCCGAGCACCTCGTCCGACCGCTCGCGGGTATTGCGGCGCAGCAGCGTGCGACTGTTGAGGATCTTGCCGTTCACCACCCGGCGAGCGATCTCCAAGCCTCCCTGGGCGGCGACGATCGTCTGGCGTCTCCGCAGCTCGACGTTGCGCCCGGGCAAGCCCTCGGCCACCCCCGAGAACCAGCCGCCGTAGGTGAACCAGCAGACCGGGATCTCCCGGGCGAACAGCTCGCGCAGAACCTGGGAGCTCATCTGGACGTTCCCGTAGATGCATACCTGCGACACGTCGATCACGCGGACCGAGGCGATGCGCTCGCCGTGCTTCGTCACCTCGAGCCGGCCCTTGTCCTTGCCAATGACGGCGCCCTGCTCGGTGACGTACAACGGCTTGGGCGCGTCGCCTCGGGGGACAAGTTGCCGGGGCGGCATCGCCGACCGTTCGGCAAGGGTGTTGGTCTCGTCCGGCAGGCAGATGCCGACGAGGGAGCAGCGTGGGCACTTGGGGCTGTCCACGAGCGGCGGCGGTGCCTCCGATGATGCGGCTACGTTGCGCAGGTCAGCCAATAGCTCCTCCGTGCGCTCCACCAGCGCGTCGTCGAGCACGACGGCCACCCTTTGCCGCGTCTCGGCGAACCACAACATGCCCTGCTCGCAGCGATAGCCGTGTTCCCGCAGCAGTAGTCCCTGGATGCACACCTGCACCCGCTCGGGTTCCCAGGCTCGCTCAGGAAGGTCGGGCGGAGCGCCGCGCTTGGTGTCCACCGGCACCACTGTTCTTTCGGGCGCACCCTCCAAGAGATCGATCTTCGCAACGAGCCCGAGCGCGGTCGACGACAGCATCACCGACCGGGCGATGCGCACCTCGCCCTCGCCGGGGAGAGGGACGGCGCCGGCCTGCTCATCGACCGCCCGGTGGTGCCAGCGGCCCTCCACCGTGTCGACGTTGTCGGCGAACTGGGCGTGCACCCACTCGAGGAAGAACAGCCGCGGGCAGTAACTGAACTCGTTGACCATCCGAGCCGGAACGAGGTCGGGGATGTCGGCGTCGGCGGATGCCTCGTCGCCCGGCATTCTCGTCACCGCCGCCTGGAGGCCGACTCGGCTCGTACAGGCTCGGGCGCCCCGAAGCTGCCGTAGCCGCCTTGATCGGCCCGGCGGATGGGTGCCCGGAGCAGTTCGTGTACCCCGAGTTGTCGTCGCTCGCTGTCGGCGAGCCTGGCGAGATTTCCGTCTGCAACCAACGAGCCGGCGACCATCGACGTGAGCCTGACGGACCAGAGCGGCCAGGTGAACGTCTCGCTCTTCCACTGACCCTTGCAGCCAGTCGTCAGCAGCCGGCCACGGCGGGCCGCTACCGGGAAGTAGCGCAATCCGAGGAATGCCAGCCAGTCTGCCCCCGGGACTCCGAGCTTCTTCTCGTTGGCGGGATTGGCGCCGCGGAGCGCGTAGATCCGTTCGCCGCGGGCGTCCCAACCGAGGACCGGGAGCGGCGAGTCGTACCGCCACGGGCCGAACAGCGCTTCGGCGAAGCGCTCGGTATCGACGCCGGCGCGCAACTCGCGGACCATCGCGAGGAACCGCTGCTGGCCTGCCGTGAAGTGAAATGCCGTGGGCTTGCTATCGCCCTTTCGAGCCGCCGCCCCCTCAGCCACCAGCGCTCCGAGCAGATCGACGTCCGCGCGTCGTCCGGTGCGAGCGGCTTCGTCGACGACCACGTTGGTCCACTTCCGTAGCTGATCGGGTTCGGGTTTGAGGTCGTCGAGCGGCTTGCCATTCGGTCCCCAGGTCAGGATCGGAGATGACGCCCACCGCGCCCGGTCGGCGTCGCACAACGTCAACAGGTGGTCGACCGAGTCTGGGCCACGCAGGACGGCGGTTGGCTCGAGCCCTTCGGTCCACCGCAACGTCAGGTCGCGGCCGGGCAGGGACCGGGTCGCGACGTCGAGGGCGCCGAGCGCGGCGAAGAGGCCGAGCGGGTTCCGACCGCGGAGCGCGGGGAGGATGATGTCCATCAGGCCGTCGCCTCCGTCGGAGCGTCGTCGTCGAGCTCGTGCTCCTGCTCCTCTCTGCTCCGAGCGTGGTCGGCCAGACGGAGGATGGTCTCGAGCCAGGTGAGCCCGAACCAGCCGTACCTTCGGACCATGCGCCAGAAAAGGTCGGCAACGCCCGCGTCCAGCCCGCACAGTCCATGGTCGCTCGACGCACTCACGGCTGCACCGTCGAACTCGAAACGCACGGTCTCCGGGCTGGGGTCGAGGCACGGATTGAACCGGTAGCGGCCGAAACCGTGGTGGCTGGCCACGAGGTACCGCACCAGCTCAGGATCGTGTGCCGTACTGGTGGGACCCGCCGGATCCTTTACCATCCCGTAGCTCAGGAGCTCGTGACGCGCTCCCCTGGGGTAGCCACTGAGTTCACGCGCCTTCTGGCGGGTCACCTGATCGACGTCGGGTGTCGAAGACTTGGCGAGGAGCTCATCAAGGAGAGGGCCGCCCTCGCCACCACGAAGCCACCGCTGGAAACGGGAGTCGGCCTTGCCGACGTCGTGCAGTCGGCCCGCCAGGCGGAGGTCGGCCACGAGCTCCTCGCCGACGCCGAGATTGGTCGCCAATCGCCCGACGCGGTCGTCGACGCCACGTAGGTGGGCGTCGAGTGTCACCCGGCGAACGCCGGTGAATGACACGGCATCCGCGCCGTCGTCGGGTGCCAGGTCGCCAACTTGTTGCGAGAGCCGTTTCGTCGACGTCACCACGTAGGAGCTCCGAACCTCATCGCCGTCGACGTGGTCGGCAAGGGCACGAATCCGGAGCTCCCGACCCGGCTGGCGCGAGAGGTGCCGGAACACCTCAGCCCTTGCGTGGTGAATGGCCTCTTCCGCCTCGGCAGCCACCGCCAAGTACGACTTGATTGCCGCATCACGCTCTCGCTTCGTGTCTTCCCCGAGTTCCTCTGGCTCGGGGAGGTCCGTGTGCGTGCCGAACACACCCGGGCTCAGTCGCGCCACTGCGCGGCTTCGAATCGAGACCGTTGCTTCGAGCGCGATGTCATTGACCGGCTCTCCCGAGGAAGGGTCCCAGTTGTCGCGCCAGATGCCACCACGGACGGCGGGTACCAGCAGGGTGTCGCCTGGGAAGACATCGTCAAGCGAGACTCGCTCTGCGCGGCCGCTCGACCAGCGCAGGAACCCGTCGTGGCTCCGCGGGCGCTGCTGCTGCTCCTCCTCGTCGACGTCACCCACACCGGGTACATCGGACGTTGTGGGGTCCGACGGTTCGCCGGCAACCCATCGGCGAAGCTCCATGATGCTCACGCTGAGGGCCTCACCGCTCACCGGCGGGCAGGCGGCGACTCTCGCGCTGACCTCGTCCTCGTAGCGCTCGTAGATCTCCGGGCTGAGCGCGAGCAGCGAGGGGTGGAGGTCGGCCCTCCATACCAGCTCGACATCTGCCAACCTCTCGTCCTCGTCGATGCCATGGAGCCAGCGGCCGACGACGGCCTCAGTGCGGGGCGGACGCTGCGACGTTTGGACCCACTGATCGAGGTGTCCGGGAAGGAGGCGGGGAGCTCGGCTCGGTTGGGGCACCAGGGGATGCTGAACGACATGTTCAAGCCTCACCGCGAGCGCCTCGATGCCGAAGTCCACGTAGTCGAGACTCGTAAGCCAGGACCACGTGTTCGTGAGTGCGCTTCCGTAGACGGGATCGGGTGCGGTCGCGCCGACATCTGTCGAGCGGACGACGATCACCGAGCTCGAGGGCGTTCCTGCCTCGTCGAGGCGACCGTCGCGGTCCACCCGGCCGAAGCGCTGGCGAAGGGCGTCGAGACTGGCGCATTCGGTCACCACGCCGTCGAAGTCGAAGTCGGCGCCGGCCTCGATGCTCTGGGTTGTCACGACGACGAGCGGCTTGTCGCCGTGTTTGCGCTCCCGGCCGAGACGCAGCTGCGGGCCCCAGCGGGTGAGGACGCGGTCGCGGTCGAGGCTGCGCATGCGTCCTGTGAGAAGGATGAGGTCGAGATCGTCCGACAGCTCCGCAAGCTGGCGGGCGACGTGCCGAGCGGCGTCGACCCGGTTCACGATCACGGCGAGCGTCCTGACATGACCGAGTTGTAGCTGCGCCCGAGCCAGCTCCACACAAGCGGTTGCCAGTTGCTCGTTGGCCTTCGCCGTGTCCTTGGCTACCTTGGCGATCTCGAGCCGGGCGGGCTTGCCAGCGAGCAGGCGCCGCCTCAGGACATCGTGAGATTCCGGGTCCAGTCGCGCCGCCGGGAACGGCCGCTCCGCGCGCATGGTCGGGGTCGCCGTGAGCTGGACGACGTGCCAACGATCGGGCACCGTGGGCCCTCCGTCGTCGCGCCAATCCCGGTAGCCATGAACTGCTTCGAGCGACTCCGCAAACGGACGCGCGAGATGGACCTCGTCGAGGAGGAACAACACGTCATTGCCGAGCAGACCTGCGTGGATCGGCCGCATCGTTGACGACAGGCCGTAGCCGCGGAACAGAAGGCGCGATCCCACCTGGTCGACGGTGGAGGAGATGACCGCGGGGACGTCGGGGCGACGAGCCCACGTCTCATCGCGCACGATGCCGCCTCGAAGCACGGTTGTCACGAGCGGCGGCCCGTCGCCGGACAAGCTTCGGA
>JBBSGQ010000245.1:0-5830 GCA_038253965.1 Acidimicrobiales bacterium
GGTTCCTGCCCCCCGGCTGAGAGGCATTTCCCTACTTGTCCTGGTGTGCCGCTCGGTCTGCCTGCGTTCCCTGGTCGGGCCCCAGCAGACGCAACCTCATGAGCCCCTCCGGCTTGCTGCTGCGAGTTCTAGGGTCGCGCCCATGTCGTCATATCGGATCGGACAAGCGGCCGAGCTGCTCGGCGTGAGCGTGGACACTGTGCGCCGCTGGGTGGACACCGGGCGGATACGCGCAACGAGAACCGAAGCTGGTCGACGGCTGATCGATGGGGTGGCGCTGGCCAAGTTCGCCACCGCGGTGGTCGATGGCCGCGACGCAGATGTCGTGATCGGACGATCAGCGCGCAACCGCTTCCCCGGGATCGTCACCAGGGTGATCAAGGACAAGGTCACGGCTCACGTCGAGATCCAGGCCGGACCTCACCGGGTCGTCTCGTTGATGACACGCGAAGCAGCCGACGAGCTCGGGCTGGCTCCCGGCGTTCTGGCGGTCGCAGCGGTCAAGGCGACAAGCGTCGTCGTCGAGATCGCCGCCGACTGATCGTGCAAGCCATCCGGCGGCGCAGACGAGTGGACGGCATCGTCGACCGGGCGCCGATAGCCCCGGTCGTCGTCGCTACGGTCGGAGTTCTGCTCTTCGCGCTGCCTCTTGCGGGGTTGGTGTGGCGCTCACCATGGTCCTCGGCGTGGGGCGAACTGCGAAGCCAACCGGCGCGAGACGCGCTCCGGCTCTCGCTGGTCACCTCCGTATCAGCCACCCTCGTCGCCATCGTGCTCGGAGTGCCTTTGGCCTGGGTGCAGGCTCGCGTCGACTACCCCGGCAAACGGGTGGTGCGTGCCCTCACGACGCTTCCGATGGTGCTGCCACCCGTGGTCGGCGGTGTCGCGCTGCTGCTCGCGCTGGGACGCCGAGGGATCGTTGGCAGCCAGCTCGACCGGATCGGAGTGAACCTGCCGTTCACCACTGCCGGCGCGGTGGTGGCCGAGGCGTTCGTGGCCATGCCGTTTCTCGTGCTGACCCTCGAAGCTGCCTTCCGAAACGCTGACCGCCGGCTCGAGGAAGCAGCCCGAACCCTTGGTGCCGGGAGGTTCACGGTGTTCCGCCGCGTGACACTGCCGCTCGTTGCTCCGTCGCTGGTCGCAGGAACCGTCCTCTGCTGGGCTCGAGCGCTGGGCGAGTTCGGGGCGACCATCACCTTCGCCGGCAACCTGCAGGGCACCACGCAGACCCTTCCGCTGTTCGTCTACATCAAGCTCGAGGGATCCAACCCGGATTCCGCCATAGTGCTGTCCCTCGTCCTCCTGGTCGTCTCTCTCGCGGTGCTGATCGGCTTGCGGGATCGCTGGCTCACCGCCCGATGAGTCTCACCGCCCAGGTTGGCATCGAGCTCGACGGCTTCACCCTCGAGGTCGCACTTGCCATCGGCAACGGCGAGACGGTCGCCGTCGTCGGACCCAACGGCGCAGGCAAGTCGACCCTGCTGCGAGCCCTGGCTGGACTGCGCGCGCTGTCCTCCGGCTGTATCGAGCTCGACGGCCTCGTCCTCGACGATCCAGCCATTGGCCTCTACCGGCCACCGGAACGACGGCCAGTCGGGGTCGTCTTCCAGGACCACCGCCTGTTCCCGCACCTCGACGCTCGTGACAACGTCGCTTTTGGACTGCGCACCCGGGGTCGCCAGCGGCATGACGCCCGCCGAAGCGCCGACGACTGGCTCGACCGCGTCGGTCTCGCCGGCCGAGAAGCGGCCATGCCCAAAGAGCTCTCCGGCGGCCAGGCCCAGCGGGTGGCGCTCGCCCGAGCCCTCGCCCCGCAACCCGCATTGCTGCTCCTCGACGAACCCCTCGCTGCGCTCGATGCCACGACGCGAAACGATGTCCGTCGGGATCTGCGCCGCCACCTCGCTACCTTTGCCGGCGTGTGTCTCCTCATCACCCACGACCCCGTCGACGCCGCCGTGCTCGCCGACCGTGTCGTGGTCCTCGACAACGGACGGGTGGCACAGACCGGCACACCTACCGAGGTCACCGCCCGTCCGCGGACCCCGTGGGTGGCCGAGCTCGCCGGCACGAACCTTTACACCGGGACCGCGTCGGCAGACGGGATCGTCACACTCATCGGCGGCGGAACGCTTGTCGTCGCCGACCGCCGCCAGCCGGGCCAGGTGTTCGCCGTAGTGCCACCCCGCGCGGTGGCAATGCACCGGCGCCTGCCTGAAGGATCAGCCCGCAACACCTGGCCAGGCCGGATCATCGCAGTCGAAGCAGTCGGCGACCGCCTCCGCATCCGGGTCGACGCCGCCCCGCCCATCGTCGCCGAAGTCACCACCGACGCGGCCGAGGACATGGGGCTCACCGAGAGCACCCACGTGTGGGTCTCGGTCAAGGCCACCGAGATCGACGTCTACCCGGCATGACCGAACCCATCGACGTCGGACCTCCAAACCACGCCGCTAGCCTCCGACGCCATGACCCGACCGCCGCTAGTGCCGACCGCCCAGACGCCAGGAGGCTTCGATCCTGCGTCGGAGATCTACAACCGTTTGCTGCGGGAACGCATCGTGTTCCTCGGTACAGACGTGAACGATGTCATTGCCAACCAGATCTGCGCTCAACTGCTCTACCTCGACGGCCAGGACTCCGAGCTCGACATCTGGCTCTACGTGAACTCGCCGGGTGGGTCGATCTCGGCCGGCATGGCGATCTACGACACCATGCAGTTCACCCGTGCCGACGTCGGCACTGTGTGCATGGGCCTCGCTGCGTCCATGGGGCAGTTCCTTCTCTGCGCAGGTGCCGCGGGCAAGCGATACGCCCTTCCCCACGCCCAGATCATGATGCATCAGCCGTCGGGCGGCATCCAGGGCCAGGCATCCGACATCGCCATACAGGCCGAGCGGATGATCTACATCAAGAAATTGATGGCCGACCGCATCGCGTTCCATACCGGCCAGCCTGTCGAGCAGATCGAGACCGACTCAGATCGTGACCGGTGGTTCACCGCGGAGCAGGCAAAGGACTACGGCATGATCGACCAGGTGGTGGTCCGCCGCGGTCAGATCAACGATGGTGACGCGCCGACCGCCGAGTGACCGGCACAGGCCGAGCAAGCGACAAGACCGTGGCATTCGCCTGGGCCAGCGATTGCCACGGCAGCGGTTCACTAGGAGAGCCGACGATCAACCTCGGCCTTTGCGCACGAGCCACCGCAGCTTGCCGGCCTTCTCGAACGCCGACTCGGCCGCCAGCTGTCCGATACCGGTGCTGAGCGTCGGGTAGACGTGGATCAAGCCGGCCAGGGCACTCAGCTTCAGGTCTTCGCGCATGGCGAGAGCCAGCTCATGGATCATCTCGCCGGCGGACGGGGCCAGGATGTGGGCGCCGACCACCTTGTCCCTGACCGTCACCACCACGATGGCCCCATCAGCAGCTCCCTCGGCCCGCGCCCGGTCCGAGTGACTCAGGTCCTGCCGCCACACCATCGCCTCGTCCCCGTGCCGCTCCTGCGCTCCGAGAGTCGTGAGACCGGCATGGGCAAGCTCAGGGTCCGTGAACGTGCACCACGGAACGAGCTCGTCGGCCTTGCCCTTACCGGGAAAGAACATGTCCCGCACCGCACGCACGGCCTCGTATCCGGCGGCGTGGGTGAACAGGTAACGGCCGGCAACGTCACCGGCTGCGTGGATGGACGGCACGGCCGTGCGGAGCCGTTCGTCGACCTTCACCCCTTTCGGCCCGACCTCGACTCCGATCTCCTCCAAGCCGAGGCCGTCTACGTTCGGGCGGCGACCGACTGCGACCAGCAGTTCGGCTGCGCCCCAAGAGGTCGACGCCCCCGCCTCGGTGCCATGCGCCACCTTGACGCCGTTCTCCACGGTCACCCGACCGACCTCGACGTCGAGTCGTAGGTCCACCCCTTCAGATCGCAGCTTGCGCGAGAGCACCTCCACCAGTGAAGGCTCGTCGCGCAGGAGGATGCCGTTCTGCTTCTGCAGCACAGTGGTGGTGATTCCGAGCCGGTTGAATGCCTGGGCCATCTCGATGGCGATCGGTCCACCACCCACCATCGTGATGCTCTCCGGGGCCCGTTCGAGATCCCACAGCGTCTCACTCGTCAGGTAGCCCGCGTCGTCGAGGCCGTCGATCGACGGGGCGAGCGGCCGGCTGCCGGTGCAGAGCAGGATGTGGCGAGCCTCGAGCAGGCGGACCCCGTCGACCAGCACCTCGTTCGGTCCGTTGCAGCTGGCGTGGCCGTGGATGATGTCGATGCCCATGGCGGTGTAACGACCCGGGTCGTCGTCGGTCGAGGCGATGTCACTCTGGATCGACCGGATGCGATCCCACACGCTCTGCGTGTCGATGTCAGGCGTCATCACCGGCAGGCCGTAGTGATCGCCGTGACGCATCGTGTGCGCCGCCTTGGCCGACGCCAACAGTGCCTTGCTGGGTACGCATCCGGTCCAGAGGCAGTCACCGCCGACCCGGCCACGCTCGACCACCGCGACCCGCACGCCGATGGTGGCCGCGAACTCAGCGGCGACCATGCCGCCCGAACCCATTCCGATGATGACCAGGTCGTATCGCTCTGCCATCGTGACCTCCTGCCCGTGTCGGCATCATCGCATCACCCCGCTGCCCCTGGACCACCACCGTGCCCGAAGGTCACACGATCCACCGCCTTGCCCGTGACCAGAACCGTGATCTGGTGAGCCGTGTCGTTGCCACCGCCGTGGTGCAGGACCGGTTTGCAGCCGGGGCCGCGATGCTCGATCGTCGTGTCTTGGTGAAGGTCGAGGCGTACGGCAAGCATCTGTTCCAATGGTGGGACGGCGGGCTGGTGTTGCACGTGCACCTCGGCCTGTTCGGACGGTGGCGGCGGCGGCGGACCCCGGCGGGAGCGCCGGTCGGTGAGATGCGGTTGCGACTGGAGGGCCCCGAACGGACGTGGGACCTCTCCGGCGCGACGACCTGCGCTCTGGTGTCACCGGGCGAGCGGGATGCTGTGGTTGCCCGATTGGGGCCGGACCCGTTGCGGGCCGACGCCGATCCGGAGCCGATGTGGCTCCGCGTCCACCGCAGCCGTCAAGCCGTCGGGGCGCTCCTGCTCGACCAGTCGGTGGTCGCCGGCATCGGCAACGTCTATCGAGCCGAACTGCTGAACATCGTCGGCGTCGACCCGCGCCGTCCGGGCCGAGATCTCGAACGCGAGGAGTTCGATGCGCTGTGGATCGAGATGGTTCGCCAGCTCCGCCTCGGGGTGCGGCGCAACAGGATCGTGACCGTGCGGGCCGATGAGCTGACCCGGCCGGCATCGAAGACCGCTCGGCGCGACGCCGTGTACGTGTATCGGCGCGAGACGTGCGGCCGCTGCGGCTCGCCCCTCGACGTGTTCCCGCTCGCCGCTAGGCGCACCTGGGCGTGCCCGATCTGCCAACCACGGTGAGCCGGTCAGCGACCATGATGCGACGATGAACGTGCACGACCTCGCCACGCCCGCCCTCCTCGTCGACGTCGAGGCATTCGAGCACAACGTCGCGACGATGGCCGCGAAGCGGCCGGGAACGGCCTTGCGACCCCACGTCAAAGCGTTCAAGTCGACAGCTCTGGCCCACGAGCTCGCGGTTGCCGGCCACGACGGCTTCTGCTGCGCCACCGTCCGGGAGATGCACGGCATGGCTCGGGCCGGTCTGGGCGCCGATCTCCTCCTGGCCAACGAGGTGCTCGACGTCCGCCGGTTGCAGGCGCTCACCACCGGCACCGACGCACGCATCACGGTTGCGGTCGACTCGGTCGAGACGATCGAAGCAGCAACGCGGGGCGGGGTCCATGA
>JBBSGQ010000246.1:0-5807 GCA_038253965.1 Acidimicrobiales bacterium
GGTGCGCCCCGGTCCCGATGTCAGCGATCCGTCCACCGTGTTCGCCACCGTCGACATGGGCAAGGCGACCCGTGGTCCCGAGCCCGATATCGAGCTGGCGCAGGATCCGGCTGATCTCGGCAACAGTGAGGCCCTGGCACTGTCACCGCAAGCCCGGATCACCGTCGACGTCGGCAACCCTCACCTGGTGCTCCTCGTGGACGATGCCTCGGTAGTGGACCTCGCCGCGGCCGGATCCCTGCACGAAGCGGCCTACAGCCGAGGCATCAACGTGCATGTCGTTGCGCCGACGCCGGGACAAGCCGATGCGTTGACCATCCGGGTGTGGGAGCGGGGCGTGGGGGTCACCGACGCCTGTGGCACCGGCGCGGTGGCGGCAGCTCATGCCGCTCACCACTGGGGTCTGGTCGGTCGCGACGTCACCGTGCACATGCCCGGCGGTGATGTGCAGGTGACGGTGGACGATCCGATGACGTTGACCGGGCCGGCGACGTACGTCGCCGCAGTGGAGGTGTGCGTATGACAGACGGCGACATGGGCGAGCAGGACACGACCACCGATGCCGGAACCGAGGAACCGGTCGAAGCGCCGGAGGGGTCGGAGGACTCCCACCGCGGCGCGTTCGGCGAGTTCGGCGGCGAGCAGGGCGCGTTCATCGACCGGTCGTTCCGAGAGCGGATCGTCCTTGTGGGGGTCACACGCGGAGGCGGTGATCCAGAGCGGACCGAGGCCGACCTCGACGAGTTGGAACTGTTGGTCGACACGGCAGGAGCCGATGTCGTGGCCCGCATGGACCAGCGTCGTGAACGGCCGGACCCGGCCACGTTCATCGGCAAGGGCAAGGCTGCCGAACTGCGCACCACTGCCGAGGCCGTCGATTGCGACACTGTCGTGTTCGACGACGAGCTCAGCCCGGCGCAGCAGTTCAACCTGGAGAAGCTGCTGAAGCGCAGTGCCATCGACCGCACGGCGGTCATCCTCGACATCTTCGCTCAGAACGCGGCGAGCCAAGAGGGCAAGTCACAGGTGGAGCTCGCGCAGCTGCGCTACCGGTTGCCGAGGTTGCGGGGCCGGGGCACGACGATGAGCCAGCAGGCCGGCGGCATCGGGACGCGTGGCCCGGGCGAGACCCAGCTCGAGACCGACCGTCGCAGGATCCTGCGGCGCATCCACAAGCTCGAGGCCGATCTGCGTGGTGTCGCCCGTCATCGCACGACACAGCGCAAGCAGCGCCAGCGCAGTCGAGCCCAGCATGTCGTCATCGTCGGGTACACGAACGCCGGGAAGTCCACGCTGCTCAACCGGCTCACCGATGCCGGGGTCCTGGTCGAAGATCGGCTCTTCGCCACACTCGATGCCACGACACGCCGCCTGCAACTTCCCGGCGGTGAAGCCGTTCTGGTGACCGACACCGTCGGCTTCGTTCGCAAGCTGCCTCACCAACTCGTCGAGGCGTTCCGCTCCACACTCGACGTCGCCGTCGACGCCGACCTCCTGATCCACGTCGTGGACGGCTCGGCGGCCGATCCCCAGTCCCAGGTGGACGCGGTGCGCGACGTGCTCGCCGAGATCGGCGCGGAACGGGTGCCGGAGCTCATCTGCTTCAACAAGTCAGACGCCAGTCCCGAGGTCAAGCGTCTGGTCGACCGTCACCCAGGCTCGGTGGGTCTCTCAGCCCGGACCGGTGAGGGTATCGAGGAGCTGCTCACCACGATCGGCGACCGGCTGCGTGTGCTCACCACCGTCGTCGAGCTCTTCGTGCCCTACGACCGCGGCGAGATCCTCGCCGAGGTCCACCGCGAGGGCGAGGTCCTGTCGGAGTCGGCCGAGAACACGGGCATGCGCCTGCGAGCACGGCTGGATGAGACTGCGCAATCGAAGCTGCGCGCCTTTGCCGTCGGCAAGCCAGCCCGTCAGTAGGGTTTGCCGATGACCAAGCTGGGCGCATGGGGTGTCGGTCTCGCCACCATCACGCTGGCCGATGACAAGGTGCTCGATACGTGGTTCCCCCGGCCTGCGTTGGGAGAGACCGAAGCTGGCCGGGCACTCACCG
Source organism: Acidimicrobiales bacterium (assembly GCA_038253965.1). Classification (GTDB taxonomy): domain Bacteria; phylum Actinomycetota; class Acidimicrobiia; order Acidimicrobiales; family Iamiaceae; genus JBBSGQ01. The sequence goes on from JBBSGQ010000246.1 coordinate 2,054, forward strand.
ACGGCGCCGGACCCGACGGGCCTGGCACGGTTGAGCTCGACCTGGCGGCCGCGAGCTCGGTGCTCGGTGCGGACCTCAGCCGCCTGCAAGGAGTCGACGATCTCCGTAGCGTGCGAGTGGCAGCGGTCGCCACATCCATCGAGGACCTGACCGATCCGCCGATCGACGCCTTCGACGTGTACCTCCGCCTCCACCTGTTGTCGCGTCGTCTGGTTCGACCGCACGGCTGCTCGTTGGAGGGCATCTTCGGGCTGTTGAACAATGTCGTGTGGACCAACGCCGGCCCGTGTCCGGTCGAGGAGTTCGAGGACATCCGACTGCACCTGAGGGCCGCCAACCGCATCGTCGAGGTGTTCGGCGTCGACAAGTTCCCGCGCATGACCGACTATGTCCTGCCCCCCGGCGTCCGCATCGCGAACGCCGATCGTGTCCGCCTCGGTGCTCATCTGGGCGCGGGAACGACTGTCATGCACGAGGGTTACGTCAACTTCAACGCCGGGACGCTCGGCACGTCGATGGTGGAAGGGCGCATCAGTCAAGGCGTGGTCGTCGGCGACGGCTCAGACATCGGGGGTGGCGCGTCGATCATGGGCACGCTGTCGGGTGGGGGCAAGGAGGTCGTGTCGATCGGCGAACGCTGCCTCTTGGGCGCAAACGCAGGGATCGGCATCTCCCTCGGCGACGATTGCGTTGTCGAGGCGGGGTTGTACGTCACCGCTGGCACCCGGGTGACCCTGCCCGACGGTGAGATCGTGAAAGCCGGCGAGCTGTCGGGACGAAGCGACCTGCTGTTCCGGCGCAACTCGGTCTCTGGCGCGGTCGAGGTCCTGGCTCGATCAGGTTCCTGGGGGGGCCTGAACGCTGACCTCCACCACAACTGATGCCCGGGGCCGGCTACACGCCGCCGCCGTACCCGTACGACCGGCTCGACGAGCTGAGATCGTTGGCCGACGCCATGCCCGGTGGGGTCATCGACCTGTCGATCGGGACGCCGACTGACGCACCTGCCCAGCTGGTCATCGACGCGCTTGCGCAGTCCGGTGCGGAGCGCGGCTATCCGCCGTCGGTCGGCACCACTGCGTTTCGAGAGGCTGCAGCCGGCTGGATGAGGCGGCGGCTGGGTGTCGCAGTTCCCGTCGCTCAGGTGGCCGCCTGCATCGGCACCAAAGAGCTTGTGGCCGGACTGCCGCAGTGGCTTCGGCTCCGCAGTCCTGACCGCGACACCGTCCTGTACCCGGCGGTGAGCTACCCGACCTACGCGATGGGCGCCACGCTCGCGGGGTGCCGAGCGGTGCCTGTGGCCGTGGATGAGGCCTGGCACCTCGATCTCGGCTCGATCACTGCATCCGATGCGAAGCAGGCCTTGTGCCTGTGGGTCGACTCGCCCGGCAACCCAACTGGTGCTGTCGAGGACCTCGGTGCAATGGCGTCCTGGGGCCGAAGGCATTCGATCCCCGTCCTGTCAGACGAGTGCTATACCGAGTTCACCTGGGACGGCCCGCCGCGCACGATCCTCGAGCACGGGACCGAAGGCGTGATGGCGCTGCACTCGTTGTCCAAGCGATCGAACCTCGCCGGAGCGCGCGTCGGGTTCTACGCCGGTGACGCCGACCTCGTCAGCTACGTGTCCGACATCCGCAAGCACGCAGGGTTCATGGTGCCCGGTCCGGTGCAGGCTGCGGCGATCGCAGCCTGGGGGGACGACGCACACGTCGACGAGCAGCGGGCCCGGTACCTCGAGCGGTTGCAGCGACTGGCCGGCGTTCTCGAGGGCTGCGGGTGGGGACTGGACGCGCCGTTGCCGACAGGTGGCTTCTACCTGTGGGTCCCAGCACCGCAGGGTGACGCCTGGGCCCTCGTCCGGCGCCTCGCGACCGAGGTAGGGGTTCTGGCCAGCCCCGGCGAGTTCTACGGGCAGGCCGGAGCAGGCCATGTCCGGTTCGCCCTGGTTCAACCCTTGGACCGCATCGACCTCGTCGCCGAGCGACTGGCCTCCGCTCGTGCCTCCACCGCATCGGGGAGACTGTCGGGGTGACCCAATCGATGCAGCAGAGCGGGCCGGGCAAGAAGGGTCTCTGGATCGGCGCCATCTTGATGGTCATAGGTGTGGCCGGCGGGATCGCTCTGGTGGTCTTCGGGGCGAAGTCCGTGGTCGACACCGTCAACAGCTACCGGCGAGTGGACGTCCGCACGGGTGGTTCGGTGTCGTTCTCGAAGGCCGGTCGATACGACGCGTTCTACGAGCATCCAGGTATCCGGCGGCGCCGGGATCTTCCGCCTATCCAGATCACGCTCTCGGGTCCCGGAGGACAGCTGACCATCGACTCGGACATCAACCGCACGAACACCACCGAGCACTACAGCTTCGGCGACCACGAAGGCGTGCGCATCACGCGGTTCAACGTTGCGCAGCCCGGGCGCTACCAGGTACGCGTCCTCGGGGAACCGATCGGCAATGGTGTCGACGAGATCGCGTTCGGCAGGGGTTCGATCACCGAGGGGATCCTCGGCGTGATAGGTGGAGTCCTGGGTGGAGGTTTGGTCATGTTCATCGGGCTGATCGTGTTGATCACCACTGCTGTCCGACGCGGGCGGTACCGCCGGCGCATGAGCCAAGCGGGCTACGGGACCGGCTGCGTACCTCCGGGTGGGTTCGCCAGCCAGGGACCGTGGACTCCCGCTGGCCCGGGCGATGCCGCCGGATCGTGGTCGCCACCCGCTGGCCAGCCCGGCCCTCCCGGTCAATGGCCGCCGCCGGCTGTGCCGCCCGGTCCACCCGGTCGACCTCCGGGGTGGGCCCCCCCGCCGGGTCAACCTCCGGCGTCCGGCCGGGCGCAGCCGAGTTGGCCGCCGCCCGCACCACCGTCCCGATCGGGTCCGGCCAGCGATCCCGATCGACCGGGTTGGGGCGCCCCCGGCCAGTGAACGGCCGACCCTCTCCCGCCAGCGCGTGCGGCTCCCCGTGATCGACCTCTTGAGGCTCTCGGCGCAATTGGTCGACATGGCGTCGGTCAGTCATGAAGAAGGTCCATTCGTCGACTGGCTCGAGACCGAGCTGCGTCAAGTCCCTTGGCTCACCATCGACCGGGTCGGCGCCAACCTCGTGGCCCGCACGATGCTCGGTCGCCCGGTCCGGGTCGTGCTGGCCGGCCATACCGACACCGTTGCGGTCAACGGGAACGCGCAGGCCCGTATCGAGGGCGACATCCTGTGGGGCCTGGGGTCGGCGGACATGAAATCCGGGCTCGCCGTGATGGTGCAGTTGGCTCGGACGGTCGCCGAGCCGGCGATTGATGTCACCTACGTCTTCTACGCCGGTGAAGAGGTGGCGGCGGTGCACAACGGTCTCGGTCACCTCTTTCGCGAAAGGCCAGACCTCGTGGCCGGTGATGTCGCGCTCCTCGGCGAGCCAACGAGCGCGGCGATCGAGGCCGGCTGCCAAGGCACGCTGCGCATCGACGTGACGCTGAGCGGTCTACGGGCTCACACCGCTCGGCCGTGGATGGGACGCAACGCCATCCACCGACTCGGCGAGGTGCTTCAGCTCGTTGCCGACCAGCGATCACGTACGCCGATCATCGACGGCTGCACCTTTCGTGAGGCCTTGCAAGCGGTGAGGGTGGACGGCGGTGTGGCCGGCAACGTCGTTCCCGACCGGGCCACCCTCACCCTCAACCATCGGTTCGCACCAGATCGAAGCACCCAGGAAGCCGCCGACTCCGTGCGCTCCCTCCTCGCCCCCGCCCTTGGCGAC
>JBBSGQ010000247.1:0-5804 GCA_038253965.1 Acidimicrobiales bacterium
ACTCGTGGAGCATCCTCGTACCACAAGCCCTCGAAGGGGTTGCCTCGGTCGCGGTGCTCCACGCGACAGTTCGCCGGTGGTTCAGGCCCGGCGCCGCGCTGATCGCCGGCGCAGCGATGGCCCTGACTCCGGTCGCCGCGCTGATGTTCCGGTTCAACAACCCCGATGCGCTGCTCGTCCTGTGCCTGACGCTCGGTGCCTATTCGATGGTTCGCGCCCTCGAAGCTGGTCGGACCCGCTGGCTCATCCTGGCGTTCTCCTTCGTCGGGTTCGGATTCCTGTCGAAGATGCTCCAGGCCTTTCTCGTTCTCCCCGCGTTCGGTCTCGTCTACCTCCTTGCCGCTCCCGGCCGACTCGGACGGCGGCTCGGCCAACTGGTCTGGGCCGGCGTCGCACTCCTGGTATCGGCCGGCTGGTGGGTGGCCATCGTCGAGCTGATACCTGCGTCGGCACGCCCTTACGTCGGAGGCTCGGCGAACAACAGCGTGCTCGACCTCCTGTTCGGCTACAACGGCTTCGGCCGGTTGACCGGCAACGAGACCGGCAGCGTCGGCGTCGGCGGCGGCGGTCAGGCGGGAAGCCGCTGGGGCGCAACCGGCTGGGGCCGACTGTTCGGATCCGAGATGGGCGGCCAGGTGTCCTGGTTGCTGCCGGCAACGCTCATCCTGCTGGTCGCCGGTATCGCAGCACGAGGTCGAGCGCCGCGCACCGACCGGACCCGAGCGGCCCTCGTGCTCTGGGGTGGATGGCTGGTCGTGACCGGGATCGTCTTCAGCCTCGGCCAGGGGATCATCCACCCGTATTACACAGTCGCCCTCGCCCCCGCGATCGGGGCGATAGTCGGTATCGGTGTGAGCACCTGGTGGAGGCGGCGCAGCCAGCTTCTGGCACGCGCCATCCTGGGCGCCTCGCTGGCGGGCACTGCCGCCTGGTCCTACACGCTGCTCAACCGCACGCCTGACTGGGTGTCGTGGTTGTCAGGGCTCCTGCTGGTCGCCGGCCTCGCCCTGGCAGCAGCGATCCTGGCCATTCCTCGGCTCCGGGGTCCGCTCGGAGCGGCAGTAGGCGCCTCGGCGCTCGTGATCGCGCTTGCCGGGCCGGCGGCCTACAGCTTGTCGACCGCGGCGACAAGCTACGGCGGAGCGATCCCGTCTGCCGGCCCTGCGAGTGGAGTCGGGTTCGGCGGACCGGGCGGTCCTCCGGGCGGGCTCCGCCAGTTCGCTCGCCGCGCCATCCCGCCGGGGCTGAACGCACCCGGCGCCGCCGGGCAGCCTGCCCGGCCAGGCGGCTTCGGAGGCCAGGTCCCGCAATTGCCCGCAGGTCGTACGGGCGGAGGTGGACCGGCCGGTGGGCTCCTCAACGGCAGCAAACCGTCGACCGAGCTTGTCGCGTTGCTTCAGGCGAACGCCGGCTCCTACACATGGGTCGCCGCGTCGGTCGGATCCAACCAGGCCGCGGGATACCAACTGGCCACCGGGAAACCGGTGATGGCGATCGGCGGCTTCAACGGATCTGACCCGACGCCGACCCTTGCTCAGTTCAAGCAGTACGTGGCCGCCGGGCGCATCCACTACTTCATCAGCGGAGGCGGAGCGTTCGGTGGAGGTGGCGGCCCGGGAGGTGCTGGGCCGGGTGGGGCCGCCCGAGGCGGCACGAGCTCGACGAGCGCTTCCATCAGCTCATGGGTCACAAGCACGTTTTCCAGCAAGACCGTCGGCCGCGTCACGGTCTATGACCTGACCAGGGGCGGCTGACGGCGTCGCCAAACGCCGTTCCAATTTGGGTCGATCGACCGCACATACGCCTGTCAAATGACCCAAATCGGCGCGTTGGCTCAACCCGAGCGCGAGATCGCCTCCCACAGCAGCTCCATCGGATGGGCGGTCGGCACGTCGGCCGCCGCGAGGTGCATGGCACAACCGGGGTTGGCGCTGGCGACGACATCGGGGTCGGCCCGGTCGATCGATGCGAGCTTGCGCTCGCGGATCTCGGCCGCGAGGACCGGTTCCAGTTGGGAGTACGCACCACCTGCCCCGCAGCAGAGCCCGTCGTCGTCCAGCTCGACGACTTCGCGAACGAATGGGCGCAGCACGGTCCGGGTCGCTTCATGAACGCGTTGCACATGGCGCAGGTGGCAGGGGTCCTGTACGGCGACGCGGAGGTCGAGCGGCTCGACCTCGGGCAGCCGGCGGATGCGAGGAGCGAGCCATTCCTGGATGTCGTACACGCGCTCTGCGAACGCTCGTGCCTCGGCCGTGCCGAGCATGCGGCCGTAGTCCTTCATCACAGCGCCGCACCCGGCCGAGTCCACGAGCACTGGCCGATCAGGCGCCAGGTCGCGGATCATCCGTTCGGCCAGCTTCCGGGTGTCCCCCCTCAGGCCGGCGTGGAGCTGGAGCGCCCCGCAGCACGGTGCTGCATCGCCCGTGGGGGTCACACCGAAGCCTGCCGCCCCGAGCACCTGTTGACCAGCCTGGTGAACGCCCCGTTGCCAGGCATCCATCACACAGCCGGTGAACAGGTAGACGTCATCGCCCGACGGCACCAGTCGGTCCCGGCGCAGGGGCAGCTGCACCGACACACCGAGCCGGCCCGGGAGGAGGTGGGCCCGTTGGGCGACGGCGAGCGCCGCGGTTGCGCCTCGCAGCAGGCGTGGGTGCGCGAGTGGCTTCAGGGCAAGTCGCTGCCACATCGGCGTCATGTCACCCGAGTCCGCCAGGGACCCGCGCGTGCCCTCGATCAGATGTCCGTAAGGCACGCCACTCGGGCAGGCCGTCTCGCATCCTCGGCATTGCACGCAGGTCTCGAACGATCTGCGGATCTCGGCGGTGACCGCCGCTCCGTCATCCTGCACAGCCCGCATCAGGGCGATCCGTCCTCGGGGGGACATGCTCTCGTCGCCGGTGACCCGATAGGTGGGGCAGTGCGGCAGGCACAGTCCGCACTGGACGCAGCTGTTGAGCTCGTCGTCGTCGAGGCCGAGGTCCATCGTCAGCGCCAAGCGGGATCGCGGCCGGGGTTCAATCGGCCGGCTGGGTCGAATGCGCTCTTCATCCGTCTGCCGAGCTCTCGGAGCGCGGGCGACATCGGTTCGGGCGGCTTGACCTTCGACGCGAACACGGTTCCGACACCGACCGATGCGATGAACCGGCCCGTGTCGTGGACATCGATCGAGCGAAGTTCCGCGGGCGGAAGCGACCACCGCTCTGGAGGGAGGGACGGTGGCCCGCTCGTGACCTCCCATGAACCGGCGCTGTCGAGGGCCCGGCGCTCCGCCTCGACATCTGCAGCGTGACCTTCGAGCTCGATCCATGTTCGCGATCCGTCCCAGAGCACTGCAGACGGCCTGTAGAGCGCGCTGCGCGCCGCGAACGGATCAGCGTCAGTGGAGACCACCCACTGCGAGAGCGCTGCGATGGGGTTCGTGCGAAGGATGACCTCGGCCATCAGACCGAGCGTCCCGAGGGCGCCGACCATCAGACGAGGCAGATCGAACCCCGTCACGTTCTTCACGGTCGGTCCGCCACCGGTGATGATGCGGCCCTCGGCCGACACGTACCTGACCTGCAGCACCGAGTTGCGCACCAAACCCCGGCCCAGGACACAAACCGCGTTCTCCCCGACCGCGACAGCCCCGCCAACGGTGCCGCCGCGGTCGAGCAGGGCCGTGCGCTGACCCGACTCGGCGAGCCGGTCATGGAGATCTCCGACGGTGGTCCCAGTGCGCACTCGAACCGTCATCTCCTCGGGGCGGTGCTCGAGGATGCCGGTCGGTGCTCGCACAGTTCGAGCATGCGGATCGAGCGCGCCCCCCGTGGTCCATCGGGTCCTCGAACCCTCGACCGCGATGGGCCCGGAGTCGCTGATCTCGCGGGCGAAGTCTGTCGTCGCGGCGTCGAAGGGAGACATCATCCCCAGACCCCTGCGGGGACCTGCCGGAGAGCTTGGATGTCCGCGCAGCTGTGCGACGCCGGAATGACCTTGCCAGGATTCGATCGACAGGTCGGGTCGAAGGAGCGACGCAGCCGGTCCTGGTGATCGAGGTCGTCCGAGCTGAACATCAGCGCCATGTACTGCTGTTTCTCCACACCGATCCCGTGCTCCCCGGAGAGGACTCCACCTGCGGCCAGCGACGCTTGCATGATCTCCGCGCCAGCGGCGTGGACCCGCTCGATGATCCCCGGTTCGCGGTCGTCGAACAGAAGGAGCGGGTGCAGGTTGCCGTCCCCGGCATGAAAGACGTTGACGACTATCAGCTCGTGGCGTGCCGCGATCTCGTAGACGGCTTCGAGCACGTCGGCCAGTGCTGACCGGGGGACCACAGTGTCGTGCAGGTAGTAGGACGGCGCAATCTGGGCGACGGCGCCGAATGCCGTCTTGCGGCCTTTCCACAACAGTGCCCGCTCGGCTTCGGTCGCAGCCACCCTGATGCTGGTGGCGCCGTGGGCGCGACCGATCCCAGCGATCCGATCGGCCTCGATGGTCGTACCAGCCTCCAGGCCGTCCACTTCGGCGAGCAGCACGGCGGCCGCGTCAACGGGATAGCCAGCGTTGACGAATGCTTCGACAGCGACGGTGATCCGCTGGTCCATCACCTCCATCGCGGCGGGAACGATGCCGGCCGCGATGACCGCCCCGACGGTGTCGGCGGCCGCTCGGGTCGAGTCGAAGGCGAGCAACAGTGTGCGTACGGAGCGGGGGTTGGGGGTCAGTCGGACAGCGATGCGGGTGGCGATGCCGAGGGTCCCTTCGCCGCCCACGAAGGCACCCCGCAGGTCGAGGCCGGAGGGCTCCGCATCCACGCCACCGAGCACTACGACGTCTCCCGAGGCGAGGACGACCTCCATCGCCAAGACGTGATGGCTGGTGACACCGTATGCGAGGCAGTGCGGGCCCCCCGAGTTGGTGGCCACGTTGCCGCCGATGGTGCACACCTGCTGACTCGACGGATCAGGCGCGAAGTGGTAGCCGAGCGGAAGCAGTTGCTTCGTCAGGTCGAGGTTGACGACACCGGGTTCGACCCAGGCGACCCGGTTGTCGACATCGACCTCGAGGATTCGGTCCATCTTCGTGAGCGCCACCACGACCGGCGCCCCAAGGGGTATCGCCCCGCCTGCGAGTCCCGTCCCAGCACCTCGGGGGACGACGCCACGACCGTGGCGCGCCGCGATGCGCATGATCGCCTGCACCTCGGCGGTCGTCGTAGGGAAGCACACGGGGCCGCACACCCCACCGGCGAAGATCGACGCGTCGTGGGCGAAGAGCGCACGCTCTGCCTCGTCAGCTCGTACCCGTTGCGGGCTCAGCGCGGCGCGGAGGTCCTGCAGCAGCGGATCGGCTGGCCGGCCCCCCAGTCGGCGCCTCACTCTCGATGACTTGAACACCTCAGCTCGTCGCCTCCCGCCCGATGCCGCTCTGGGTCCGCTTCTGCTCCCGTCGGAACTTGTGCAGGATCGGTTCGGTGTACCCGGACGGCTGAGCGGCACCGTTCAGCACCAGCTCGCACGCGGCCTCGAACGCCGGACCGGCGAGATCCGGAGCCATCGGCTGGTACGCCGGGTCACCCGCGTTCTGTGAATCCACCACTGCTGCCATGCGGCCCATGGTCTCCAGGATCTCGTCTCGGCTGACAACTCCATGGTGCATCCAATTCGCCAGATGTTGCGACGAGATCCGGCAGGTCGCTCGGTCCTCCATGAGCGCGACATCGTCGATGTCCGGCACCTTCGAGCAGCCGATCCCTTGGTCGACCCAGCGAGCGACGTAGCCCAGGATCCCTTGAGCGTTGTTCTCCAGCTCACGCC
>JBBSGQ010000248.1:0-5802 GCA_038253965.1 Acidimicrobiales bacterium
ATAGGTCGGCGACGCCGAAGCTGAGCGACTTGTCGATGTACGCGAGCTCGGCGCCAGAGGCTGCCTTGTACTTCTTGAAGCTGTTCCTCACCCCATCGGCGCAGCTCGCCGATTCCGACACGTTGTAGGCCAGCACCCCGATCTTGTGGGCGCCGATGCGCTTGGCCAACCAGGGCAGCGCCGGGGCTGCGCAGTCGAAGCAAAGGAAGGATCCGGCCTGGCCGAAGAGGTTGCTCCGGGGCGCCTTCTTCGAGCCCTCCCATTCGGGGTTGATCGTCCAGCCGAACGTCGGGATGGCTTGGTCGACGAGGGTCTGGGCGCCAGTGAAGAGCAGCGTGGCCACGGGTAGCACGGCGAAGACGTGATCCTGGCTGAGCAGACCCTGGACCTCGATCTTGTTGTTGCCAGTCTTGTCGTCGCGCTGCGCGGCGAGCACGAGCTTGCGTCCGTAGATGCCACCGGATGCGTTGACCATGTCGAAGTAGGCCTTCGTGCCGACGAAGGCGTCGCCGTACTTGCCGCCGAGGGGGTTGGTGACCGCGGCGACCCCTCCCACTCGGATCTCGGTGTCGGTCACCCCCGGAGCGTCGACCTTGACGTGCTTGCCCGGTGCCGCCGTGGCGGCCGGGCTGTCGCCGCCCCCGACTGTCGTGGTGGTGCCGACCACCTTGGCCTTCGAGTTCGAGCAGGCCGCGACCACGAGTGCCATCGCCAAGGCAAGGGCCAGCACCGATGCCCACCGCGTGTTCCTCATGGGAACGTCCCCCTTCTCATGCGTTCGGCCCGAAAGCCACCAGACCTGACGCCGACGTCACATTCCGTCAGGAGACCATATTCCGAATCCGATCCTCGCGCTGGCGCGGTCTTGGTGAGGGTCAGGGGCCGAAGATCGCTGCGTCGGTGATGTCGACGAGCGTGGTGAGGAGCTCGTCTCGTGTGACCTTGACCTGGTGTGTGGTCGCGTAATAGTTGAATCGCTCACACATGGTGATCAGCGCAAGCATCGCGACTGCGGGGTCGAGGCCGGAGCGCTTGGGGATCCGAATGCGGGTCATCAGCGTTTCCGCCAAGCCGCTGATGGTGTCGGCGCCCTTGCGGCCAACGCTTACGCCTGACAGTTCAGCCTCGGTCCAGGTGCGGATCACCGCGCCCGATCGCTCATAGAGGTCGGCGAACTGGTCGAGCCACTCTCGCAGCGCCTTCCGACCGCGCTCGCTGTTGGTCACCCTCGGTAGATCGGCCACGAGCAAGGCGATCTCTTGCGCCACGTCGCCGATGAGCTCGTCGAACAGATCCTCCTTGGACGCGAAGTACAGGTAGAAGGTGCCGTGGCTGCTCTGAGCCGCCCGAACTATGTCGTCCACCCGGGCGGCGTGAAAGCCTTTCTGGGCAAAGACTGCTGCGCCGGCGGCGAGAACACGGGCTCGGGTGCGGTGGCCGCGCGCGTGCAACGGACGGCCGTGGGCCCCTGACGTCGCCGGCCTCTGGGCGTCGCGGTCGACCACCCGCCAATGCTAGAGCGATCGGCTCTCCGACCTGACGCCTGCGTCAGTAATGTCACGATCGTGGCTCGATCCGCGCCTGCGCCCGGTGCTGCGCCCCTGCCCGCGCCCGATGCCGCCCAGCTGTTACGGCGCAACGCCGCATCGGCCGACATCGCCGGTCGCCCCGCCGTCCGCTTCGGTGCCGAGACGTGGACCCATGCCCAGTTCGCCGCAGAGTCGATCCGGTGGGCGAACCTGCTCCTCGCACATCGCAGCGCGGACGCCGCGGCCCGGCCTACCCACGTGGGGGTGTTGCTCGACAACACCCCCGACTATCTGTTCGCACTCGGGGGAGCAGCGATCGCCGGCGCCGCCGTCGTCGGACTCAACCCCACCCGCGTCGGCGAGCACCTTCTTCGTGACATCATCCACACCGACGTCGATCTCGTGGTCACCGAGCCCGCTCACCTCGACGATCTCGCCGGGCTGGACCTCGGTGCCCGACCGGTGCTGGTGTCGCACCGCTTCGTCGGCGGCGCAACTTCGTCCGGAACCTCTTCAGTTGGTGACTGCGATCTGGACGCCGCCCTCGCCGCGGTGAGCGACGACGATCCCGAGCTCGACCATGACCCGGCCACCCCGTGGGCCCTGGTGTTCACCTCCGGCACGTCGGGCGCGCCGAAAGCAGTGATCTGCTCGCAACGCCGCCTGATGGTCACCGGCAGCCGGATGGTGACGATCATGCATCTCGGCCCTGACGACATCGGCTACGTGGCAATGCCGCTGTTCCACTCAAACGCCCTCATGGTGGGCTGGGCCCCGTCGGTGGTGATCGGCGCGTCGGTAGGCCTGGCCCGCCGCTTCAGCGTGTCGAGCTTCCTCTCCGACGTGCGCGGCTATGGCTCCACCTGGTTCAACTACACGGGGAAGCCGCTCGCCTACCTGCTCGGATCTCCCTTGCGTCCGGACGATGCCGACAACCCGTTACGGGTGGCCTTCGGCAACGAGGGCTCGCCGACGGTGCTTGACGAGTTCGAGCGACGCTTCGATGTCGAGCTGATCGACGCGTTCGGTTCGACCGAGGGCGCTATCGCGCTCGAGCGAGACGGTCCCGAGCGGGCCGGCGCGATGGGCGTCGCCGGACCGTCCATCAAGATCCTCAACGAGGCAGGCGAGGAGTGCCCACCAGCCGAGTTCGACCGAGACGGCCACCTCACCAACGCCGACGCCTGCGTCGGTGAGATCGTGAACACCGCCGGATCTGGCCCGTTCGAGGGCTACTACAACAACCCGGAAGCGACCGACAAGGCAACCCGAAACGGGTGGTACTGGTCGGGTGACCTGGCCTACCTCGATTCGGATCGCTACCTCTTCTTCGCCGGTCGGACCGCGGACTGGATCCGGGTCGACGGCGAGAACTTCCCAGCCGGACCGATCGCCGACGCGCTGAGCGACCATCCCGATGTCATGGTCGCCGCGGCGTACGGCGTGCCCGACGCTGAAGCCGGAGACCAGGTCATGGCGGCGATCGTGCTCCGTCCCGAGGCATCGTTCGATCCCGTCCAGTTCGCCGGTTGGATCGACGGGCCGGCTGGCATCGGGCCGAAGTGGCGGCCCCGTTTCGTGAGGGTCGCGACCGAGTTGCCGACCACCGGTACGAACAAGATCGTCGCCCGTACGCTCGCCCAGCAGAAGTTCCGGCTCGATCGGGTGGGAACCGATGCGCTATGGGTGCGACGAAGCGGCGAGCCGGTATTCCAGCGCTTCGGTGCAAACGAGGAAGACACGCTGCGCCAGGCGTTCGCCGCGGCCGGTCGTGAGCGGTTCTGGGATCTCTGATGGATCTTGCCTTCACTTCCGAGGAGGTCGGCTTCGCGAACGAGACCCGGGAGTGGTTGGTGACCAATCTGGCAGCGATCGGCCGGCCCGACCGGTTCGACGAGCTGGTCGACGAGATCGCGTGGGGTCGGCTCTGGCAGGCCCGTCTGGCCGCCGACCGGTGGGTGGGGGTCGCCTGGCCCACCGAGTACGGCGGCCGCTCGGCGACGCCGGTCGAGGTGGCCCTGTTCAACATGGAGTACGCGCGTGCCGGCGCACCGCAGCCGGTGAATCGGGTGGGCCTCAACCTTGCCGGCCCCACGCTGTTGGCCCATGGCACCGCAGAGCAGAAGCAGCGGTGGCTGCGGCCCATACTCGACGCCACCGAGATCTGGTGCCAGCTCTTCAGCGAGCCCGACGCCGGCAGCGATCTGGCTTCCCTCACCACCCGGGCTGTTGCGGCGAGCGGCCCGGATGGCGAGCCGGGTTGGTCCGTGTCGGGCCAAAAGGTTTGGACGAGCTATGCCCAGTTCGCGCGCTGGGGTCTGTGCCTTGCTCGCACCGACCCGCAGCGGCCGAAGCACCGAGGCATCTCGTTCCTGGTGGTGGACATGACGGCGCCCGGGGTCGACGTGCGACAGTTGCGCCAGGTCACCGGCGACTCCGAGTTCAGCGAGGTGTTCCTCGACGATGTGTTCGTGCCCGCCTCGCATCTCGTGGGCGAGCTCCACGAGGGCTGGTCGGTTGCGGGGACCACGCTTGCTCACGAGCGAGGCACGAACTTCCCCTTCAAGGAGCAAGTGGTGCACGAGACCTATCTCGACGAGCTCTGGACCTTGGCCCGCGAGCGGGGTCGGCTCGATGACGAGGAGGTGGCCGACGGTCTGGCGCAGGCCTTCGTCGAGCTCCGCATCCTGCGCCTGCACAACTGGCGCACCCTCTCTCGCCTAGGCGACGGAGTGGCCCCAGGGCCCGAGTCGAGCTTGGTGAAGCTGGCGTGGACCGACATGACGCAGCACCTGTCGGCCACCGGGCTCGACGTGCTCGGAGCCGAGGCCCCGTTGTGGGGGAAGTGGCAGCGTCAGTACCTGTGGTCGCGGGCCGCGTCGATCGCGGGCGGAACCTCCGAGGTGCAGCGAACGATCGTCGGCGAACGCATGCTCGACCTACCGCGGCGGTGAGCAGGCGAGCTCTCCCGGTCAGTTGAACAGGTCGGGCTGCTCGGTGGTGATCCGGTCCCACAAGGGCTGGAAGCTGAACCATCCGGCCAACGACGATCCGACCAGGCTTGCAGTGCGACGGGCTTGGTCCTCGTCGATGAGGACCGGCGTGCGGCCAGTCGCCTCAACCAACAGCTGTGACTGGCACGTGCGCTCCATGGTGACGAACCACCACACCGCTTCGTCCACCGATTGGCCCGCGGTGAGCAGACCGTGGTTGCGCAGGATGACCGCCTTGCAGGAGCCGAGGCTCTCGGCGATGCGGCGCCCCTCCTCGACGTCGAGAACCAGACCGGCGTAGTCGTCGAACACGGCGTGATCCTCGAAGAACGCGCATGAGTCCTGGGTCAGCGGTTGCAGCAGTTCACCGAACACCGACCACGACTTGCCGTGTATCGAGTGGGCGTGGGCGGCCGAGATCACGTCGGGGCGGGCCCTGTGGACCTGGGAGTGGATGGCGAAGGCCGCCTGGTTCACCGGGAGTCGTCCCTCCACGACCTCGCCCTCGGCGTTCACGAGCAGGAGATCAGACACCTGCATCTGACTGAAGCTCACGCCGAGTGGGTTCACCCAGAAGTGGTCGGCATGCTCGGGATCGCGAGCGGTGATGTGACCGGCCACCCCCTCGTCGAACCCGAACTTCGCGAACAACCGGAACCCGGCGGCGAGTCGTTGCTTGCGGTGCAGGCGCTCCTCGTCGACGCTGGCGAACTCGGGAAGTGTTGCGAGCTGGCGGGTGAGCATTACCAGACCTCCGGGTGAGACTTCTCCCCAGTCTGCCCGACGGCGACGTCAGGCATCTCGTAGCTGCGGACTGGTCGGCGGAAGCGGATCGTCGGCGAGAAGGTGGGCCGCTCGTGACGCGAGCGCCATGATCGTGAGCGTCGGGTTGTAGCCGGCCGAGGTCGGAAACACCGATGAGTCGGCACAGAGCATGTTGCCGATGTCCCAGAAGCGGCCGTCGGGACCAACCACGCTCGTCGCCGGATCGTCGCCCATCCGGCACGTCCCCATGATGTGGTAGCTCGCCGGGGCGATGCCGAGCTGGTTGCGGTCCGCATCGGGTCCCAGGGGTGGTGACGTCGAGGTGATCGTCCACTCCGCGCCCGCGTCTCGCAGCACATCCTCGAGGATCGGTGCGGCGTGGGCTGACGCCACCAACTCGTGTCGGTGCGGTGAGTAGGTCACCCGACCGGCCGGGAAGCCCCACGCGTCACGGACTGCCGGGTCCAGGTCGATGCGGTTCGACGGCTGGGCCAGGTCCTCGCCCTGCATCGTGA
>JBBSGQ010000249.1:0-5787 GCA_038253965.1 Acidimicrobiales bacterium
CGTCGGCATGGCGGCCGGAGGGCTCGTCGCTCTCGTGCTCACCCGAGTCTTGCCCGACCCCGACCGGATCGTGCCGAGCCCGACGACGACAACCGCAGCCTCTTACGCCGGCCCGGCATCGGGCTGAGGCCCGGCCCCACCCATGGACTTCGCGCTGTCCGAGGAGCTTTCGGCGCTGGCCGAAGAAGCGACCGAGGTCGGGCGGCGCGCGGCGGCGCGCAGGGACATGGCCGAGGACGGTTGGATCATCGGCCATGACGTCGGCTTCGCCCTCGAGTTGGCCGAACGCGGTTGGCTCGGCATGACCTGGCCGGAGGACGCGGGCGGTCGTGGCCGGTCACCTCTGGAACGGTTCATCGTCTTCGAGGCTCTGATCGCCACTGGTGCCCCGGTCGCGGCGTGCTGGTTCGCCGACCGTCAGATCGGTCCGACCCTTCTGCAGCACGGCACTCCTGATCAGCGCACGAGGTGGCTACCGGAGATCGTGGCCGGCCGGGCGTCGTGGTGCATCGGAATGAGCGAACCGGACGCCGGATCCGACGTCGCGTCGCTACGGACCAGAGCGGTTCGCGACGGCAGACACTTCGTGGTATCGGGGAGCAAGGTGTGGACCAGCGGCGCCGCCGTGGCGGACTGGTGCTACCTGGTGGCCCGGACGGATCCGGAGGCCGCGCCGCATGCCGGCCTGTCTGAGCTCGTGGTCGACATGGCGACGCCGGGGATCGAGGTGAGACCGATCGTCGACATGACCGGCAATCAGCACTTCTGTGAGGTGACCTTCCACGATGTGGTGGTCCCCGTCGGTCATCTCGTCGGCGAGCTCAACGGCAGCTTCCGACAGGTCATGCGCCAGATGGAACACGAACGGGGCGGCATCGACCGGCTTCTCAGCAACCGGATGCTGTACTGCGATTGCCTCGCGCTGGCGGATGTGACCGATGCATGCGTCCGACAGGAGATCGCCGCGCTCGAGACCGGTTACCGCATCGGCCGCCACCTCGTCCTCCGAGAGGTGCTGGGCCAGGCGCCCAGCCAGTTCTCAGCAGCCACCAAGACCTTTTGCACCGAGCTCGAGCAGCGGGTGGCCTCGTTCTGCGGCCGGGTGCTCGGTCCCTGGGCGCAGATCGCCGAGCCGGGGCTTCCGGCGCGGGTCGCTCGCAACGTCTGCTACGCGCCGGCGTACACGATCATGGGCGGTACTACGCAGATCCTCCGTTCCGTCATCGGTGAACGAGTCCTGGGGCTCCCCCGCTGATCATCGCTGACACATGCCGGTTCGGCGGACCTACGCTCCCCGCCATGGCCCACGCCACCCCGACGGAGACACCGAACCCCAACGCCATGAAGTTCACTCTCGACGTGACGCTTCCCGACATGGTGAACGCGCCGAACCCCGCAGCGGCCAACGGTCAGCCGTTGGCCGAGGCGCTGTTCGGCATCGACGGCGTCGTCGGCGTGTTCGCCACGGCGGACTTCGTGACCGTGTCCAAGCGCCCAGACGCCGACTGGGACGCGATCGTCGCAGCCACCGTCGAGGTCCTGCGCTCAGCGCTCTAGTGCTGCCTTCGGCATCCTTTGCACGCTCGACGCGGACGCTCGAGAAAGGTCCGGCCACTTCTCGTGGCGCACCTGCGGCGCACGGTTCCTGTTCCGTCGAAGCGGGTCCTCGCTTCGCTGCGGCACTTCGACGGCGTTCACGCAGTTCGCTCGCGGGCTCGCGAACATCGCAAACGTTCGTGGTCAGCGCTCTAGTGCAGGACGCCCCGGGACCAGGTCCGGTGATCGGGTGAGCGGCGAGATCCAGCGCGCACTGGAGGTCATGGACCGATGGCCGACACGGCAGGCGGCCGCCGCCGTCCTCGCCTGCGACGACGGCATCCCCGTTGTGCTGGCCACCAGGGGTGACGTCGAGAGGCCGTTTCCACTGGCCTCGGTCACCAAGCTCCTGACCGCGACGGCAGTGCTCGTGGCAGCCCAGGAGGAGGCGGTCGTGCTCGATCAACCAGCCGGACCTGAAGGCTCCACGGTGCGCCACCTGTTGTCGCACGCATCGGGTCTAGGCACCGAAGGAGGGACGGTCGTCGCCCCGGCGCGACGCCGGATCTACAGCAACGCCGGCTTCGAGATGCTCGCCGACGTGGTCAGCGAGGCATCGACGATGCGCTTCGACGACTACGTGAGGGAGGGGGTGTTGAGCCCGCTCGGCATGAGAGCGACGATCATGGATGGGTCACCCGCGCACGGCGCGATCTCGACGGTCAGTGATCTGGCCCTGCTGGCCACCGACCTGTTGGCTCCGCGCTTGCTCGATCGGCTGACGTGGGACCAAGCGACCGCCGTCGCCTTTCCTGGGCTCGACGGCGTCCTGCCCGGGTTCGGCCCCCAGTCCCCGAACGATTGGGGGCTCGGATTCGAGGTCCGCGGCACCAAGTCGCCTCATTGGACGGCGACGGCCAACAGCGCGGCCACGGTGGGCCACTTCGGCCGGAGCGGCACGTTCCTCTGGATCGACACCGAACAGCGCGTGGCCCTGATCTGTCTCACCGATCTGGACTTCGGTCAGTGGGCCGTCGCGGCGTGGCCCGCGTTCGGCGATGCGGTGCTCGCGGCCCTCAGTTGAGCGACGCCGGGGTCAGAGACGACGGACCTCGGGACGGGGATCGGGACGCCAGCGTTCGAGACGGATGCGAACGTCGGTGACTGCTGCTCCAGCCGGTCCGACGAGCACAGGGTTGAGGCGCACCTGGGCGATCTCGGGGATGGCGTCGGCGATGGCGCCCAGACGTAGAAGCAGGTCCTCGATCACGGCGCACGACGCTGCCCCGGCGTCCTCGAGGAGCGGCCCGACGCGCGATGAGCGCACCAGACGGCGGGCGTCGGTGTCGGTCAGCGGCAGGATCCTCACCGCCACCTGCTCCAGACGCTCCGCTGTCGCACCGCCGGCGCCGAGGGTCATGACGTCGCCGAGGACAGGATGGCGATGGAGCCCGACGAGGCACTCGATCCCCGGCGCAGCCATCGCCTGCACCAGCGCCGGGCGCATGGCCTCACCGAGGTGCTCGCGCATCCGACGATAGGCCTTGCCGATCTCCTCGTCGTCATGCACGTCGAGCGAAACGCCGCCGGCCTCCGTCTTGGCCAGGCGGGGTAGCCCGGTCGCCTTCAACGCCACCGGGTAGCCGATCACCCGGGCCGCGGCCGCAGCCTCGTCCGCGCCATCGACCAACCGGCTCGGGAGCGCGGCGATCCCATGGGTGATCAGGAGGTCGGCCGCTTGTACCGGGTCGAGCCACCGCCCTTGCGGATCATCCTCGAGCAACTGGGCGACGGAGCGCCGCGCTGCATCCACGTCCGCATCGAGGAACGTCGGGAGCTCGCCCGCAGGCTCCCGGCGCCAATCGGCGTACTGCGTCACGCGGGCCAGAGCGAGCGCCGATTCCTCGGGAAACGGGAACTCGGGGATCACGATCTCGCCGCGCCGCAGCAGGTTCGGGTCCCGGTTGCCGAGGAAGCAGGCGACGATCGCCTGCTCGGGCCGGCCTCGTGCCACGTCGAGGACCGCCTCGGCCACGTCACCGATCTCTCCCGACAAGGGCGGCGTGTACAGGACCATCACCGAGTCCACGCCGGGGTCGTCGAGCAACGCGCGGAGCGCTATGACCATGGCGGTGGGGCCGACGTCGGTGGGGACGTCGATGTGATGATCGGGCGCCCGCCGCTGCGTCGGCGGCAGCAGGTCGGTCATCGCAGCCCGGGTCGTCTCGGAGATCAATGCGAGCTCCAGCCCCGCTGCTCGACACGCGTCGGTTGCGAGCTGCACGGTGGCCCAGGAGTTGGACAGGATGGCCACCCGTCGGCCCTGCGGCAGGGGTTGATGCAGGAGGACGTTTGCGGTGTGAACCATCTGGGTCAGGCTGTCGACCCGCACTATTCCGGTCTGCGCGAGCAGGGCATCCACCGTGGCGTCGGTCGGCCAGTTGTCAGGCTCGGCCCATGACCCGATGTCATCAGGTTGGCCGCTCGTGACCGGGTCGGTCGGAAAAGGCCGATGGCCCTGGCTGATCCGCACTGCGACTATGGGCTTGCGCTGAGAGACGCGCCGCGCGATCCGGGCGAACTGGCGCGGGTTGCCGAAAGACTCGAGATACAGCAGGACCACCTCGGTCGCGTCGTCATCTTCCCAGTAGCGGAGAAGGTCGTTGCCGCTCACGTCGGCCTTGTTGCCGACCGCGACGAACGTTGAGATGCCGAGGCCAGCCCGCCCCGCGTAGTCGACGATCGCCGCGCCGATCGTGCCCGACTGAGACGAGATGGCGAGTCGGCCGGGACGCACCTCGACGTCAGCGAACGTCGCGTGCATCGCTACCGCAGGGTCTGTGTTGATCATGCCGAGGCAGTTCGGCCCGATCAGCCGCATGCCATGGCCCCGGGCGAACAGAACCAGGTCGTGTTCCGCTGCGGCACCATCGCCACCGGCCTCGGCGAAACCGGACGAGATGACCACCAATCCGAGCACCCGCTTCGCTGCGCACTGCTCGACGACTTGGCGGACCTCGCAGGCAGGGACCGCTATGACCGCCAGGTCGATCTCCCCGACCACATCGAGCACCGTCGGCGAGGCCTTCACACTGGCGACGTGCTCTGCGTCGGGGTTCACGGGATAGACGGGCCCCTGGAACCCATTGGCGACAAGGTTGTGGAACACGGCATGGCCGATGGTGCCGGCACGTCGCGATGCGCCGATCACCGCGATCGAGCGTGGGTGGAGCAGCCTGTCGACCGACCGGGCGTCGGCCACCTTTGCCCGTTCCTCGATTGCAGCCAAGGCCTCGGGCGTCGGTTCGATGGCCAGCTGGACCTCCACCACCCCGTCCTCGAACCGGCTGCTCACGGCGAAACCGGCCTGGGTGAAAACCCCCAGCATCCGCCGGTTCTGTGGCAGGACAGAGGCAGTGAACGCCGAGATCCCGGCCTCTCTCGCCGCGACCGCAAGATGCTCGAGCAGGATCGTCGCGACGCCGCGCCGGTGATGCTCGTCGTCGACGAAGAACGCGACCTCAGCGTCGCTCCTGGCGCGGTAGCGGTCGTATCGCGCCACGCCGATCAGGTCGTCACCGATCAGGCCGACGAGGCCGAGCCGATTGACGTAGTCGACGTGGGTGAAACGTTCCACCTCGGCCGACGACAGCTTGGGGCGCGGCGAGAAGAACCGGAAGTAGATGCTCTCAGGGGATTGGCGCTCGTGGAACCGCACGAGACGCTCCGCATCATCAGGGCGGATCGCGCGTACGTGCATCGAGCCACCGTCAGCCAACCCGACGTCGCCCTCCCACCGGTCCGGATCCGCGGGGTCCGCCGGGTCGGTGCCGTCGACGGAGGCGGCATCCATGCGTATCGAGGCTACCGGTCAGTGATGCGCCCGCTCGTCTAGCCATGGCCCTTTGGCGGGACCCTGTTCCGCTCGATGCGCCGGTGCGTAGTCGATCAGGTCCTCCGCCGCGGCACCGAGGCGAACCCAGAGGTGGCTGAGCAGTTCGTGCACTTGCATGCGGTCTGAGCTCGCCTTGACCAGCTCTTCACTGCGGGCCAAGGTCTCCGCCAGCGCGGAGATGCACGGGAGCGCATCGGTCCAACCAGGCGGACCGGCCCCCCAGAACGCCCCGACGTGTGCGACCCGTCATGTCCCCGCCAGCGCAGCTTGGCGAGCGCGTTCATCTCGGCGTGGACCAACGATGTGCCGGCCAGCACGTCCTCCCCCGGGTCCTGCTCCATGAGACGGTTGCGTCC
>JBBSGQ010000250.1:0-5774 GCA_038253965.1 Acidimicrobiales bacterium
GCCGGCACGATGCCCGAGGGAGGCTTGATCCTCGGCGAGAGCGAACAGATCCGGCTGGTCCCCGGGGATGGACCGAGCGATGCAGAGGTGATCCAGGTCGATCACGAGGGCCTGCTCACCGATCTGCAGATCGGAGACTTCCTGACGTTCGGCGATGGCATCGCGATGGCTGAGGTGATCGATCGCACGTCTGATGCGCTCGTCGCCCACGTCACCCACGGAGGTCTGCTGCAGGGACGTCCCGGCGTGCACATCCCGTCGGACCGCCTGCGGGTCTCGTCACCGACGCCCGAGGACCTCAAGATGCTCGACGTGTTCGTCGAGGAGGGCGTCGACATGGTGGCTGTGTCCTTCGTCCGCTCCGCCCACGACATCCGCCGGGTCGGCGTCGAACCGCACCCACGCGGTCCGATGGTCATCGCCAAGATCGAGACCCGCGCCGCCGTGGAGAACCTCGACAGCATCATCGAAGCATCCGGGGCGGTGATGGTGGCGCGCGGCGATCTCGGCTCCGAGCTACCGATCGAGGAGCTGCCCCACCTGCAGAAGCGGATCCTCGAGCGCTGCATAACCCTCGGGCGCCCAGCGATCACTGCTACCCAGATGCTCGAGTCGATGGTGCATGCACCGTCGCCGACGCGGGCAGAGGCGTCCGACATCGCCAACGCAGTGTTCGATGGCACGAGCGCGCTGATGCTGTCGGGCGAGACCGCGATCGGCCACGACCCAGTCAACGCCGTCGCCACCATGGCCCGGATCGCTCAGCGGGCCGACGACGAGTTCGACTACGACTCATGGGGATCGCGGATCCAGCGGATCGCGTCGTCGTTGCAACCGGCGATCGGCACAGTGGTCACCAACGGGATGACCACTGCTGCTTGGCGGGCGGCCAACGAGACAGGCGCTGCGACCATCATCTGCATCACGCGCACAGGCTTCACGGTGCGATCGATCGCCCGCTTCCGACCACAGGCCAAGATCATCGGGTTCAGCACCGACGTGCGGACCGTGCACCAGCTCACGCTCAGCTGGGGGGTCACGCCCTTCGCCCTCGATCCAGGGGGGGCCACTGACGATCTCGTGCTGCGCGCCGTCGAGCAAGCTCGCCATGCGGGCGAGGTCCGAGCTGGTGACCTCGTGGCGGTGCTCTCCCAGTCGAGCGACTTCCCCGGTCAGGCCACCAACTCCCTGCGCCTTCTCCCGATCATGTGATCCCGCCCCCGATTTGGGTCGTTTGGGGTCGCTATGTCGCCCGGGACGACCCAAATTCGATGCCGGGGCGCGGGGCGAGCCGCGTCGCATAGCTTCCTTTCATGCAGCTGCGCCTCGAACCTGCTGACGAGTTCATGCACGAGATCGGTCCCGAGCCGACGTTCAACGAGTCGATGTACTTCAACGTGTACGACGCAGGGTCCCGACTCGGAGGATGGTTCCGGATCGGCAATCGGGCCAACGAGGGGTACGCCGAGATGACGGTGTGCCTCTACCTGCCGGATGGGCGCGTCGGCTTCATGTTCAAACGCCCCGCGATCGCCGACAATGCGGCCTTCGACGCGGGAGGGATGCGCATCGCCTGCGAGGAGCCCTTCAAGCGGCTCAGCGTCCGGTTCACCGGCAAGGTCGTCGTGCTCCACGATCCGTTGGCGATGGCCGATCCGCGGGCTGCGTTCGCCGACAACCCGTACGAGACAGCCGAGGTCGATCTCACCTACTCGCGCATCAGCGACATGTTCGGCGGTGAACCCGAGGAGTCCCACGAGCGACCCGGCGAAGAGTTCGCCCGCGGTCACTACGAGCAGCTCGTGGACGCCAAGGGCACGATCCGGGTCGGCGAGGACACGTGGACCGTCGTCGGCTCGGGTCTACGGGATCACTCCTGGGGCCCACGCACCTGGCAGGCACCCTGGTACTACCGCTGGCTCACGTGTGCCGCCGAGCCCTCCCCGGGTGGCCCGGTGACCGACAGTTGGGGGTTCATGGGGTCAAGGATCGCCCGACCTGACGGTGAAGGCACACGCAGCGGCTTCGTGTGGGACGGCGGAACCCTTCATCTCTGCAAGGACGTTCAGCTCCGCACGCAGTGGGCCGGCGAGGATTCCTACCACCGTCAGGTCTCGCTCGACCTCACGAGCGGCGAGCGGCACTGGCATGCCACCGGGCGAGTGCTGAACCTCATCCCGCTCCGCAACCGCCGTAACGGCCGGGTCACCCGGATCTCCGAGGGTCTCACCGAGTGGACGTTGGACGACGGCCGGGTCGGTCACGGCCTGTCCGAGTACCTCGACCAGATCGTCAACGACTCCCCGGTCGGGCTGGCCGAGTGACGACCAGCCCTGCCGCCTGACTCTCGTTCCTTTTTGGAAGAATCGAGCCATGGTGACGAACGACCCGACCTCGGTGGAGCGCCCTCGACTGTCGGACTCCTTGCGTCCCCTGATCGTGGTGGTGGGGATGGTGACGATCATGTGGCTCGAGGAGATCGCCGACCTCCTTCCGGTCGGCGGCAACCTGGACCGCTTCGGCATCCGGCCGCGTCGGGTGAGCGGGCTGCTGGGGATCGTGTGGGCGCCGTTCCTGCACGCTGGCTTCGTGCATCTCATCGCCAACACGATCCCGTTCGTGCTGCTCGGTTGCCTCATAGCGCTGGGTGGCGCCGGTCGCTTCTTGTCGGTGACAGCCATCGTGACGGTGGTGAGCGGCCTCGCGACCTGGCTCGTCGCACCGGCCAGCTCCGATCACATCGGCGCCAGCGGTCTGGTCTTCGGCTACGTGACCTACCTCATCGGCCGGGGCTGGTTCGAGCGTCGCATCGGCTATCTCCTCGGCGGTCTCTTCGTGGTCATGGTGTACGGGAGCGTCCTATGGGGTGTGGTTCCGCGACCGGGCATCTCATGGCAGCTGCACCTGTTCGGCGCCGCCGGCGGTGTGATCGCGGCCCGGCTCCTGCACGGCCGTCAGCTCGACCAGAAGAGCCTGCCGGCCTGAGGGTCACCGGGGCGCAAGGTCCCGGATCGCTTGGCGCTGGTCGTACCCGAACGGCAGCAGAGCTACTGCCGGCGTCGTCACGCCATTGGCGACGTAACGGGCCAGATGCTCACGGCACTCCTCGGGCGAGCCGTGCACTATCAACTCGTCGACCAGCGCGTCGGGGATCGCCTCGAGCGCATCCTTGCGGTCACCGGCGGCCCAGTGATCCCACATCGGCTGCAACAAGTCTTCCCGGCCTAGCCAGCGGTGGAACTCGGCGTAGACCGGGACTGTGAGATAGGCGGCGATGGCAAAGCGACCCATGGCCCGAACCGTCTCGGCATCGGTCGTCGGCGCCACGAAGATGCGAGCCACGATCTCCTTGTCAGCTTCACCTTGGTGGACGTAGGGGACGACCTGGCGGACGTCGTCGGCTGACAACCAGTTGATGATGGCGCCGTCGCCTTCCCGACCAGCCATCCGCAACATCCCGGGCCGAAGCGCAGCCACCAGGATTCGGGGCATCTGCTCGGGCACCACACCGAGCTTGAACCCCTTCACTGTGAACGTCTCGTATTCCTCGCTGACCTTCTCACCGGCCAGCGCCCGACGCAGGAACCGGACCATGTCACGGGTTCGCTGGTACGGCTTGTCGAACGGGATGCCGTTCCAGCGTTCGACTATCACGTTCGACGAGGTGCCGATGCCGAAGGCCACCCGCCCTGGCGCGGCATCGGCCAGCGACGCCACGCACTGCGCAAGCGTGGCCGGCCCGCGGGTGAAGGACGGGACGATTGCCGACCCGAGCCGGAGCGATGGTGCCCAGGTCGACGCAAGCGCCAAGGGCGTGAAACCGTCAGCCCCGTTGGCCTCGCTCGACCAGACATCGGTGTAGCCGAGGTCCTCCAACTCCTTGATCCACTCCTGTTGAGCATGCAGCGGTACTCCGTCGAACGGGATGGTCATGCCGTGGCGTTGCATGGTGCTCCTCACAGTCGGTCTATCCGCCTTCGATGCTGGGGCCGGGTTCGGCCCAGAAGCGGACGATCGTGGATTGGCTCGCCGTGGCCATGAGCGTGCCATCGTCGGACCACAGGTGGACGACACCGTGGCCGAACCCGTTGGCTACCGCATGGACCCGGATGTCGAGCAGGACCCATTCCGTGGGTACGAGGCGCACGACCCGCAGCGTGTTGTCGAGGCTGTTGCCGCCGGCCGCCAGCCCGAGCGCCTGACCGATGCCGAACGGCACGTAGTCACCGAGGATCGCCAACGCGGCGGCGGACATGTCCATTCGTTCGGGATGACGGACCCACAGCGCCGATCGCCCACTTCCTGGTACGCCGTCCATCGTCTCGATGTCGCGCCCGTCTGCCAGGCGGGTGTCGAGGCGCGACATGATCGAGTCCTCGTTGGCGGTCCGGTACCCGCGCGGCGGGCAGTCCTCGGGTGGCGGGACCTGCGGCGGTGTCTCCCACGATCCCTGAGCCTCGATGTCCCGATGACCGAGGGCGGCGTTCACAGTGAGGATCTCGGTGTCCGCGACATGTCCCACCGCCCGGGCCTGGGTGGTGTGGCGGCCACTCACTGCGACGGTGACGTCGACGTCCAGCACGGACGGCGGACGCGCGTAGGACAGGTACTGGGCGGTCGCCCAGATGACTGGCCGACCGCAGACCCCCTCGAGTGCCGCTATCGCCGCGCCGAGCCCGCAGCCACCGAAGAGAAAGGCGTGACCGGTCGATATGCCGGGGGTGACGGGCAGATACCACCGATACGGGTTGTGCGTCGTCTCAAGTCCAAGGAACTCCTGGGCGTGCACTGCTCCGCACCCTAGGGCCCGCTGCCCTGGTGCCCGACCGCCGGGCGCTCGGCCTGTCGACGCGCCGGGGCCGTGCCGTAGGGTCTCGGCCCATGTCTGACACGCCATGGCTCGGGGACACCTGCTCGCTGGTCGACGCGTTCCGGTCGCGAGAACGATCAGCGGTCGAAGAGCTCGAGGCGACGCTTGCCGCGATCGAGAGGTCCGAGCTCAACTGCTTCACCTACCTCGACCCGGAACAGGCGCTCGAACGGGCTCGGACGGCTGACGTTTCCAAACCGTTCGGAGGCGTGCCCGTCGGCATCAAGGAGCTCGAGCCTGTCGCTGGATGGCCCTACACCGAGGCGTCGGTCGTCTACCGCGAACGCATCGGCCACTACGACGGCACCATGTTCT
Source organism: Acidimicrobiales bacterium (assembly GCA_038253965.1). GTDB lineage: Bacteria > Actinomycetota > Acidimicrobiia > Acidimicrobiales > Iamiaceae > JBBSGQ01. The sequence goes on from JBBSGQ010000250.1 coordinate 5,186, forward strand.
CTCGGCTGAGGGAGCGCGGCGGCGTGGTTCCGGTGGGCCAGACCCTGGCTTCGGAGTTCGGCGGCCTCAACGTCAGCATCAACAAGGTCAGCGGTACGTGCCACAACCCCTGGCAGCACGGTCGCACGGCCGGCGGTTCGTCGGGCGGGTCCTCCTCGGCGGTGGCCGGTGGACTTGTCACGATTGCCTCTGGCGGCGACGGCGGCGGCTCGATCCGCATCCCCGCCGGGTTCAACGGCCTGGTGGGGATGAAGGGAACCGTCGGCCGCATCCCCCGCGGCCCGCGTACACAGATCGGGCCGATGACAGTAGTGATCGGTTGCGTGGCGCGGTCGGTTCGAGATGTGTGCCGGTGGTACGACGTCACGACCGGCCACGATCGCCACGACCCCTACAGCCTTCCTCGCATCGACGGGTGGGAGCGCGACCTCGGGGCGCTGGAACTCCTTCCGCGCCGCCTGCGGTGGGCCGACGGGGGGCGCCGAGGCGAGGGCGACCGGACGAAGGACCGCGGGTGCGACCGCCGGACCGGCCACCGCCATCGGAACCGGCGCGACGATCTCGTCCAGCACTGCCGGCGCCGACTCGA
>JBBSGQ010000251.1:0-5768 GCA_038253965.1 Acidimicrobiales bacterium
CAGCTGGCCCAGCGAGACGCTGTTCGAGTCCACCGGCTCGATGCTGTTCGAGTTCACGAGCTCGTGGCTGTGCTATCTCGAAGCGTGCGCGAGGGCGGTCGACGCCGACACGCTTTTCGATCCGGGTCGCGGCACCAACGTCAAGGTCTCGGTGGACCATCAATGGCACGCCGTACGTGAATCGTCCGACACGAACCTCCCCAGGAGGCTGCGCGCTGCAGCCAAGGCCATCGAAGCCGCTAATCCACGGCTTGTGGATCTGCTCGCCTACCTTGCCCCGGAGCCCTTTCCCGAGCCCGCGCTGGTCCGGTCCTTCGTCGCGGAGCTCGAAGCTGCGGCCGACGACACGACACCCCGGTTCGCACTCTTCGAGCAGGCACAGCAGAACGTGGTTGAAGTGGCTCGCACCTCGGGCGAGTGGACCACGCCCGATGATCTCTCCTACCTGGTCACCGAGCTGGTGGGGCAGATCGAGCCCGGAGCGACGGTCGTGGATCCCGCGTGTGGCACGGGCGGGCTACTGCTGACGGCGGCCGCGGCAGCCGCGGCCCCGGACGAGGGTGCTCGCTTCGTGGGAGCCGACATCAACCAGGCCGCCGCCAGATTCGCCAGGGCACGCTTCTTCCTCTACGGAGTAGACGGCGAGATCGAGACACTCAACAGCCTCCGACGGGAGCCCTCCGAGTGGCCTGCAGCGGACGTCGTGCTCTGCGACCCCCCGTATGGCCTGACCAACTGGGGCGACGCGGAGCTATACCGAAGCCCTCGCTGGGGCTATGGGTCGCCGCCGCCAAGTTCGGCCGACTTGGCGTGGGTGCAGCTGGCCCTGTCCGTGCTGAAGCCGACAGGCAAGGCGGCGGTTGTGCTGCCAGCCGGGAGCGGCTCCCGTGACGGTCGGGAGTCGACCATCCGCGAAGCAATGGTCCGCGCCGGTCTCATCGAAGCGGTGATCTACATGCCTCCGCGGCTGCGACGCGACACGTCAATCCCTCTCACCATCTGGCTGCTGCGCGCAGCCCCGTCAACTGGTACGCCTACTCGCCAAATCCTGTTGGTCGACGCGTCCGCGCTCGGGACGCCGGGCCGATCCACCCACGACTTGAGCGCGGACGACGTCGAAAAGCTCGCGGAACCGGTGAGACGCTGGCGATCCGACGCGGTCGCAGAGTCGACGGACGACCTTGTGGCCATCGCGGTCGACGCCGACACCCTCATCACCACCGGGGTCGACCTCACTCCTCGGCGGTACCTCCCGATCGCGGTGACCGCCGACGTTGACGAACTTCGAGCCGCGAGACAGACGGCGCGCCAAGAAGCGGAGGCAGCGTCGGACGAGCTCCAGCGAACTCTGGCAACACTCGCGCAGGTGCCGTCACCAGCGGGCAGCGCTCCCCATGACCGAGTTCGGCTGTCGGAGGTAGCGGAGGTCTTTCGACCCCGTGTCGCGAAGGAGGCCGCTGACGAGATCCCAGCTCACGCAGGTGATCTCCTGCTCACAACGACTGCCACCGGCTTCGCAGCGCGCAAGCTCGGCGAGGGTGAGGCCATCTCCGGCGTCCATGCGATCGTGGTCCGGACGATAGATGGTGGTCCGGCCACATCGTCGTGGCTGCTTCTTTGGACGCGGACCGAGGAGTTCGCGGGTCTTTTCGATCGCCACGCAAAGGGAACGACCATGCGGTCCTTGTCGGCCAAGGACCTGATGGAGTTCGAACTGGACGTACCCACTACCGAGGTCCAGGCGCGGAGTGAGCTACTGCTCGAACGCCTCGACGACCTCGCGGCGAGAATGGATGCGCTCATGGTGGCGCTCGAAGAGTTCCGATCCGCTGAACTTCGCTTGACCTACGCCGAGGTGACCCGGTGAACGGGGTCGAGCGGACCCCGCGGGGCCGAGCCAATACGTTCTTGTCACGATGCTGGTGTACTCGTCCGCAGACCCAAGGGGTTGCGGCGCGAGCCGCTGGAGGAGTGTTCGATGCTGACCGGTGAGCTGAAGTCGAAGGTCGACCGGATCTGGGATGGGTTCTGGTCCGGTGGCATCTCGAACCCGCTCGAGGTGATGGAGCAGATCACTTACCTGCTATTCATCAAGCGCCTCGACGAACTTCACACCCTGGAGGAGAACAGGGCGAGCCGCCTCGCCGAGCCGATGGCCCGCACGATCTTCCCCGAGGGGTCCGACGGCGTCGGCCACGACGGCCACCCCGACGGCCGCCCGTACGCCGACCTGCGCTGGTCGCGGTTCAAGCATCTGGCGCCCGCCGAGATGAACGAGGTGGTCGGCGAGCACGTCTTCCCGTTCCTGCGAACCCTCGGTGGTGAGGGGTCGACTTACGCAACCCACATGCGAGACGCCCGCTACACGATCCCGAGCGCGGCCCTTCTACGCAAAGCGGTCGACGGGCTCGACGAGATCCCGATGGTCGACCGCGACACCAAGGGCGACGTCTACGAATACATGCTCGGCAAGATCGCCACGGCGGGCCAGAACGGCCAGTTCCGCACCCCTCGCCACATCATCCAGCTCATGGTCGAGATGATCGCCCCGTCGCCAACGGACGTGATCTGCGACCCGGCCTGTGGCACCTGCGGGTTCCTTGTGGCGGCCGGTGAGTATGTCCGTCATCACCACCCCGAGGCGCTGCGCGACGAGAAGCTCAACCGGCACTTCCACCACCAGATGTTCAACGGGTTCGACTTCGACAACACCATGTTGCGCATCGGCAGCATGAACATGCTCCTCCACGGAGTCGAACAGCCCGACGTCCGCTACCGCGACTCACTCGCCCAGGACCACGCCGGCGTCGAGGAGACCTACTCGGTGGTCCTCGCCAACCCGCCATTCGCCGGGTCGCTCGACTACGAGAACACCGCCAAAGACCTCCAGCAGGTGGTCAAGACCAAGAAGACCGAACTGCTCTTCCTGGCCCTGTTCCTCCGGCTGCTCAAGCCCGGCGGCCGCGCCGCGGTGATCGTGCCCGACGGGGTGCTGTTCGGCTCCACCAAGGCCCACAAGGAACTCCGCCGCATCCTGGTCGAGGACCAGCGCCTCGACGGGATCGTCTCGCTGCCGAGCGGCGCGTTCAGGCCCTACGCCGGGGTGTCGACCGCTGTCCTGTTCTTCACCAAGACGAACTCGGGCGGCACCGACGACGTCTGGTTCTACGACCTCACCGCCGACGGGTTCAGCCTCGACGATAAGCGCACCCCACTCCTGCCTGCCGGCAAGCTCGGAGCGGACCCCGCCGAGGCGCTCACCGACGGCGACCGTGCGAAGAACAACCTGCCCGACGCCCTCGCGCGCTGGGCCGAGCGCACCGGGACAGAGCGCGACCGGCCCCGCACCGACCGGAGCTTCTGCGTCCCCAAGACGGACATTGTCGGCGCCAGCTACGACCTCAGCATCAACCGCTACAAGGAAATCGCCCACGAGGAGGTCGACCACCGCGATCCCCGCGACATCCTCAAGGACCTCGCCGCGATTGAGGATGACATCCGTCATGGCCTGGCCGACCTCGAGGCAATGCTGTGACAACCCCGTGGCCCGAGGTTCGCCTTGGGGACGTCGCCACGATCGAGCGATCGGGCATCGCGCCTGAAGCCATCGCGTCCGGAACGACGTACGTCGGACTGGAGAACATGACGTCGGATGGTCGGTTCGAGGGCCATGGTCCCGTTGATGCGGGAGAGTTGGCCAGTCAGAAGTTCCGGTTCTCCGCCGACCACGTGCTCTACGGCAAGCTCCGGCCGTATCTCGCCAAGATAGCCACTCCGAGCTTCAGTGGCGTCTGTAGCACTGACATCCTGCCAATCCGACCCAGCGGCAAGTTGGACAAGCGATTCCTCTTCCGCTTTCTCCGCCAACCGTCGCAGGTGGCGAAGGCGGCATCGCTCGCCACGGGGGCAAATCTTCCGCGCTTGAGCCCCAAGGTGCTTGCCGACATCCCCATGCTCCTGCCGCCGGTGGGGGAGCAGCGGCGGATCGCGGCGATCCTGGATGCGGCGGACGAGTTGCGGGCCAAGCGCCGGAAGTCGCTTGCCCTGCTCGACTCCCTCGCCGAGGCGATCTTCCTCGACATGTTCGGGGACCCTGTTGAAAACCCGCGTGAATTTGAGAAACGAACCCTTGTAGAGCTGTCGCAGCGGGTTACGAAAGGAACGACGCCAACGTCGGTGGGACTGTCCTTCTCAGATGGGGGTGTCCCGTTCTTGCGCGCCCAGGATCTCTATGAGGAGCAGGTCGACGTGACACGTGTTGACCGCTTCGTGTCGCCAGCGACACACCGTTCCCTCGCTCGATCGGTGGTCGAGCCGCGAGATGTGCTTCTGTCGATCGCAGGGACAATCGGGCGTTGTGCTGTTGTCCCAGATGGTGCCCCAGAGATGAACTGCAATCAGGCGGTCGCCATAATTCGCGTAGGAGATGAGCTGCGCCCCCTGTACTTGTCGACCTGGCTCAGAACGGGCGACGCCATTCGGCAGATCTCGGGAGCGATGGTCACCGCGACGATTGCGAATCTGAGTCTCGGCCAGATCGGCCGACTGCGTCTACCCGTTCCGCCGTTGAATATTCAAGACGAGTATGAGCGGTGCCTGAATCAGGTTCGCACTCTGCGGCGGCGAATGCTGGCTGGGGGGAGTGCTGCGGACGGGCTTTTCGCATCACTTCAGCACCGGGCGTTCCGGGGTGAGCTGTGAGCACGCCGTTCGACTTCTTGCAGCCCGAGTTTCCAGACGTTCATGCCGGGGCGGTGAAGGCGGGGGCGGCCGCTCTGTCGGATCCGCGGACGGCGTGCTTCCATACCCGGTGGACGGTCGAACAGGCGATCGCGTGGGCCTACGAGCACGACCCGTCGCTCCCCGCGCCGTGGGAGGACGGGGTGTCGGCCCGGTTGAACGAGCCGGCGTTCAAGGAGCTGATTGGCGACAAGGTGTACCGGTTCGCCCGCGAGGTGATCCGGCTCGGGAACCACGCCGCGCACAAGTCGCAGCCGCTGACGTCGCACGACTCGGTGGCGGCGGTGTCGCACCTGTTCCAGTTCTGCTTCTGGTTCGCCCGCACGTACTGCCGTGGGGAAAAGCCGCCGGCCGACCTGACCTTCGACCCGAAGACCCTGCCTCGGCCGGCGCTCCCGCAGCCGTCGACCATCGTCCAGATCCAGGAGCTGCAGCAGGCGCTGGAGGAGAGCGAGCTGGCCCGGAAGCGGGTGCAGGCGGAGCTGCTCGACAGGCCGAAGCTCGCGGCCGAGCTGGAACAGGTTCGCGCCGAGATCGTCGAGGCCAAGGCCCGTGCTACGGCCACACCGGACGCGCACGACTACTCCGAGACCGAGACCCGCGACTTCTTCATCGATCTCCTCCTCGGCGAAGTCGGTTGGACACTCGATCAGCCTCGCGACCGCGAGTTCGAAGTCATCGGGATGCCCAACAGCCAGGGAAACGGGCTTGTCGACTACGTGCTGTGGGGCGACGACGGCAAGCCCCTGGCCGTGGTGGAGGCAAAGAAGACCAAGCGCGATGCCCGCGTAGGTCAGCAGCAGGCCAAGCTCTATGCCGATTGCCTGGAGAAGGCGCACGGGCGGCGGCCGGTGATCTTCTACTCCAACGGCTACGAGCACTGGCTGTGGGACGACACGAACTACCCGCCGCGCGCGGTGCAGGGCTTTTACAAGAAGCCCGAGCTGGAGCTGCTCGTCCAGCGCCGCGCCAGCCGCAAGCCGCTCGCGAGTGCCGAGATCGACCGTGCCATCGTCGAGCGCTTCTAC
>JBBSGQ010000252.1:0-5766 GCA_038253965.1 Acidimicrobiales bacterium
CTCAGAACGCGCTCTCGATGATCTCCAGGCGCCCGGCCAGCACCGCCGCCACGTCGAAGCGGATCTCCTGTGGGCGAAACGACGCCCCTTCGAGCCAGCGCGAGGCGAGCACGCGGAGTTTGCGCTGCTTGGTGGGAGTCACCGCCTCGGCCGGTACGCCGAATGCGTCGCTGCTGCGGGTCTTCACCTCACAGATGACGACAGACCGCCCGCGACGCAGGATGAGGTCGATCTCGCCCTCGCGGCACCGCCAGTTGCGCTCGATCACCTGATAGCCGTGCGCCTCGTACCACTCAGCGGCCAGCGATTCGCCGTGCGCGCCGAGCTGCAACCGACGCTTGGTCATCGGAGCACGGCGGGACCCAGCCGCAGCAAGCCGGGACCCAACCGGAGCTGACCGCTCACAACTGCAGATCGGCCTTGGGGAGCTCCTCGATGTTCACGTCTTTGAACGTGACGATGCGCACGGACGCGACGAAGCGCGTCTGGCGGTACATGTCCCACACCCAGGCGTCGCGCAACTCGAGCTCGACAAAGGTCCGACCGTCGCTCTCGTGCACCGACCGTTCAACCGAGTTGGCGAGGTAGAACCGACGCTCGGTCTCCACGACGTAGGAGAACATGGAACAGACGTCCTTGTACTCCTTGTAGAGCTGGAGCTCGATCTCAGCTTCGTACCGCTCGAGATCGTCGGTGGTCATGCAACGAACCTTAGGTCGCCACCAGAACTGCAGCCCCGACCGCGGGTCAGAGGCGCTTCTCTTTGACCTTCGCGGCCTTGCCGATCCTGTCCCGGAGGTAATAGAGCTTGGCCCGGCGTACGTCGCCCAGCGTGACGACCTCGATGTGATCGATGATCGGCGAGTGGACGGGGAACGTCCGCTCGACGCCGACGCCGTAGCTGAGCTTGCGGACGGTGAACGTCTCCTGCAGCCCGCCCCCCTGGCGTCGGATGACAACACCCTGGAAGACCTGGAGTCGCTGCTTACTGCCTTCGACGACGCGGACATGGACTTTCAGGTTGTCGCCTGGCCCGAAGGCGGGCACATCGTCGCGGAGGCTGGCCTGGTCGACGAGGTCTATGCGGTTCATGGCGCGCTTCCTGGGCAGGGTGGATCGAGCGGGCGGCCGGGCAGTCGCCGCGAGAGCGAATGACAAGGCTAGACGCGCGTCACGCAGCCCGACCAACCGGCTGAAGGCAGGCCGTGCCCGGCTCACCCTTCGGGGAACTCCTCGAGCAGCAGTTGGTCCTCATCGGAGAGACCTCCCCGGGCTTCGATCAGGTCAGGTCGGTCACGCAGCGTCCGCTGGAGAGCACGCGCGCGGCGCCAGCGCGCCACCATGCCGTGATCGCCCGAGCGCAGGACCTCGGGGACGCTCGTGCCCCGAAAGTCGGCGGGGCGCGTGTAGTGCGGATGTTCGAGCAGCCCATCGACGAACGACTCGTCGATGGCCGACGATGCGTTTCCCATCACGCCGGGCACGAGGCGCCCGACCGCCTCGATGACCGCCATAGCGGCAACCTCACCTCCGGCCAACACGAAGTCCCCGAGGGACAGCTCACCGTCGACGAGTGTCGTGCGGACTCGATCGTCGACTCCCTCGTACCTGCCGCACAACAGGCTGAAGCCGTCGGTAGCTGCCAGATCCCGGGCCATCGCCTGATCGAACCTTCGCCCCCCTGGTCCGAGCAGGAACAGGGGCCGCGGCGGATCTGCGTCCTCGACAGAACGGAACACCGGCTCGGCCATGAGCACCATGCCTGCGCCTCCTCCGAACGGACTGTCGTCGACCGCTCGATGCACATCAGTCGTTGCCGATCGGACGTCATGGGTCCGCAGATCGATCAACCCACTGGCGCGCGCCCGCCCGAGCAGGCTCTGACCAGCGAAAGCGTCGACCATCGCTGGAAAGATCGTGAACACGTCGATCCGCACCTCGTGCGCCTGGGGGCCGCCGGCGGCGGCCGCCACCCCGCAGTCCGGCGAGCCGTGGGCCAGGCGACCCCCCGTGAGCGACGTGCGAGCACTACGTTCGACGGCCAGGAGGTCCTTTCATGGGAGACGTCGGAGCGCCGGAACTGCTCATCATCCTGGTGGTGATCCTTGTCCTGTTCGGAGGAGCGAAGCTGCCCGACCTGGCCCGCTCGCTAGGCAAGGCCAAGAAGGAGTTCCAGAAGGGGATCGACGAAGGCATGCCGGGGCCGGGTGACGACCACCTCGACACCTCGGCGCGCGAGCACGCGCCAACCGCCGAAGCGGATCCGACACCCGACCCGTCGATCAGCGGACCCCAAGACGTCCCGACCGATCGACCCGAGCCGGACAGCCACCAGGGCTGACAAGGCGCTACTCCTCGATGTCGTCGAGCAGGCCGGCCGGCGGATCGACCACGACACGGTCAGGCAGGTCCGTGTCGTCGACCACGAAGACGATCGGCACGAGCGTGCCCGACTCCAACTCGAGCTGGTCATGAGCCGGGTTGGCCAGCACCGCAACGACCTGTCCCCAGGTGCGACCGTCCGGCGTCGCCACCTGCGCCCCCACCAGATCGTGAACCCAGAGCGCATCGGGGTCTTCTAGGGGCTCGGCTCGGAGGCGCTGGCCGTGGAGCGCCTCAGCCGCCTCCCGTCCCGTCACCCCATCGAAACGGACGATCCAACGATGCTGGTGCGGTCGGGACGACTCGACGATCAGCGGGCCGGCATCGGCGTGGAGCACCGCCCCGACAGCGACCCGCTCGGCTCGATCAGTGGTGAGCGATACGAGCACGTCGCCGCGAATGCCGTGCGGCCGGTCGATGCGACCCACGTCAAGCAGGTCCATTCGACCGGCTGGACCCGATGTCAGTCGACGAACTCGATGTCGACTGCCACGCCGTCCTTGACCGCTGCGGCCCGCACCACGGTGCGGATCGCCTGTGCGATGCGTCCCCGCTTGCCGATCACCCGGCCCATGTCACCGTCTCCGACCCTGACGTCGAGGCTCGTGGCTCTCTGCCCCTCGCTCACGCTGATCTCCACAGCACTGGGATCGTCGACGACGGATCGCACCAGGTACTCGAGCACCGACCGGGCGTTGGCCGCGGGCAGGGCGTTGGGGTCTGCGGCTGCGTCGTCGCCTTCGTCGTCGTGCTCGTCGACGGCGTTCGGATCGACCGGATCCGGATCATTTGCGCCCGAATCGAGGTCCGCTTCGGTCACGCTTCAGCCCTGGGCGAGGCAACGCCGGCTGGGACCGGCTCAGTGATCGGCGGGGTCGAGGACGTCGTGCCGGTGAACTCACCCCACGCCCCCGAGATGCGCAAGAGCTTCGCGACGGTCTCGGTCGGCTTGGCCCCGTTGCGCAGCCATTTCAGGGCCTTCTCGTTGTCGATCAGGACACCCGACGGCTCCAGGCGAGGCTGATAGGTGCCGACGATCTCGATGAAACGGCCGTTGCGTGGCGAGCGGGAATCGGCCGCCACTATGCGGTACGTCGGTTGCTTCTTCTTGCCCATCCGCATGAGGCGGAGCTTCACGGCCACAGTGTTGTCTCTTCCTGTTCGTCGAGTCGTCGCTGCACCAGCAGGGTGGAGTGCTCAAGGAGCGACCCGCCATGGTGCGCCAGGTGGGGGGGTCAGTTCAAGCCCGGAAGTTGGAACGGGATTTTGCCGGCCTTCGGCGCGGAGGGCGCCGGACCCTTCGGAGTGACCCTGCCGCCCTTCTTCGCCTTCTTGTGCTTGCGCTTGGCCAAGGCTCCGCCACCGAAACTGCGCATCATCTTCTGTACTTCGTTGAACTGGTTCAGCAGCCCGTTCACATCAGTCGTGGTGACCCCGCTGCCGCTCGCGATCCGAGAACGCCGCGACCCGTCGATCAGCTTGGGGTTGCGTCGCTCCTCCATCGTCATCGAGTGGATGATCCCTTCGATGCGGGCGATGTCGCGGTCGTCGATCTCGGCATCGCGCATCTCCTTCGGCACACCGGGGATCATGCCGACGAGACTGCCGAGGGGTCCCATCTTCTTGACCTGCTGCATCTGTTCGAGGAAGTCCTCGAGCGTGAAGGTGCCCTCCATGAGGCGAGAGGCGGCCCCCTCGGCCTCCTTCTCGTCGAAGGCGTCCTTCGCCTTGTCGATGAGCGTCAGCACGTCACCCATGCCGAGGATCCGCCCCGCCAGCCGGTCAGGGTGGAACAGGTCGAAGTCAGCCAGCTTCTCACCGGTCGACGCGAACGCGATCGGCTTGCCGACCACCTCCTTCACCGACAGCGCTGCACCACCGCGAGCGTCACCGTCCAGCTTCGTGAGGATCACCCCGTCGAGAGCCAGCGCGGCATCGAAGTTCTCGGCGACGGTGACCGCGTCCTGGCCGGTCATCGCGTCGACCACCAGGAACGTGTAGTGGGGCTCGGTCACCTCGGAGATCCGGCGCACCTGCTCCATGAGCTCGGCGTCGATCGCCAGCCGGCCTGCGGTGTCCACGATCACGACATCGCGCCCGAGCCGGCGCGCCTCGCCGAGCGCGGTCCGTGCCACCTCGACGGGATCGCCCTGCCCGCCGGCAACGATGTCGTCCGATGCCGACCACACCGGCACGTCGATCTGACGGGCCAGCGTCCGCAGCTGCTCCACGGCGGCCGGACGCTGCAGGTCGGCACCGACCAGCAGCGGGTTGCGACCCTGCTGTTTGCACCATCGGGCGAGCTTGGCGGAGTTCGTCGTCTTGCCCGAGCCCTGGAGACCTGCCATGAGAACGACGGTGGGCGGCCGCGGGGCGAACGTGATGCGTATCGTCTCGCCGCCGAGCGTCTGGATCAGCTCTTGGTGGACGACATCGACCACCTGCTGCGCTGGGTTCAGCGCATCGTTCAGCTCGACACCGACACATCGCTCCCGGATGCGGGCGATCAGCCCGCGCACCACCTTGAAGTTGACGTCGGCCTCGAGCAGCGCGAGGCGGATCTCCCGTAGGACCTCATCGACCTCGTCTTCGCCCAGGCGTCCACGACCGCGAAGTCGCTTGAAGATCCCGTCGAACCGGTCAGACAGTGACTCGAACATGAGGGCGCGATGCTACCTGGGCCACCGGCCCGGCCATCTCGCCCACGATCGGCATCTCGTGGGGTGCGGGTCAGCACTTTCGTCAGCTCGCCGCTCGGGGTCGGACGTGTCAGGTCTCGGATCCCGGTCGGACCCCCGGGCTGTTCGCCCCCTGCCCCCGGCGCTCCTCCATCCGCTCCTGCAGCCGTCGGCGGAGCTCGGCCCCGCTGGTCGGGGCGACCAGCAGGCCGATCCCGACCCCGATCCCGAGCAGCACGACGTTGCTGAAGCCGGTGAACCGCACGGCAAGGCGAAGGATCTTGAGCGAGAGTCGAATGGGGAAGAAGAGCAGACGGAACATGAACGAACCTCCGGATCAGGCGGCGAACAGGGCGTCGACGAACTCGTCGGGATCGAACTCGACCAGATCATCGGCAGTCTCGCCGAGACCGACGAGTTTGACCGGGATACCGAGTTGGGACTGGATGGCGAACACGATGCCACCCTTGGCCGACCCATCGAGCTTGGTGAGAACGACGCCTGTCACCTCTACCGCCTCGGTGAACTGCTGCGCTTGGACCAGCCCATTCTGACCGGTGGTGGCGTCGAGCACGAGCAGCACTTCGGTCACATGGCCGGGCGGCTTCGACGCCACCCGGCGCACCTTGCGCAGCTCGTCCATGAGATTGGACTTCGTGTGGAGGCGCCCCGCCGTGTCGGCCAGCACCAGGTCAGCGCCCTTGGC
>JBBSGQ010000253.1:0-5737 GCA_038253965.1 Acidimicrobiales bacterium
GAGCTCGAGCTCGCGCACCTTCTGGTACTGCAGCTGCGCGGCCAGCGACGCATGACGGTATTCGAGACCGGCATCGCCCGCAGCACCGACGAACCTGCGGCGCAAGTCGATCTCCGCAGCAGGTGGCACCTGGTGATAGCTGTTGTGCGAGCCGATCACCTGGATCTGGTTCAGATGCACAGTGTCTTCGACCGATGAGACCCGACCCCTGCGGCCCGTTCGTCGGTCCTTGGCTGGTGTCGAGGTGCCCGACGAACACGCGACGAGCGCCGAGACCGTTGACGCGGCTACCAGCACAGCGAGTAGGCGCCATCGCTGAGGTCCCATCACACGGTCCTGTCCTTCATGGGTCCAGCTTCGCGGCTCGAGTCAGGGATGTGCGGGCAGGTCCAGGTCGGCGACCACTGCTCGATGGTCAGTGCCCGCCAAGTTCAGCACGCGCACCCGGTCGACGCCGATCCGACGATCAACCAGCACGTGGTCGATGGTGATGCCGAGCCGGTGACCCGCCGGCCAGGTCGGATCGAGTCCTTTGCCCGCCCGATCGGCGGCATCCGCATACCCGCGACCGAGCACCGCTCGGAACGCGGAGTGGTCGAGTGTCGCGTTGAAGTCGCCGGCGATGATGCGTAGGACCTGAGGTCGGGCCGCAGGCAGCTCGGCCAGCATCCGCCTCCACAGCCCGGCGGCGGACGGTGAGAGCACGTGGATGTGGACGGCGCGGATCACGACGTCGCCAGTACCTCCCACCACGACGTGCGCCTCGACCTCGATGGCATGAGATGGTCCCCGCACCGCGACGACTTGCCGGAGCGGCAGTCGCGAGTAGATGCCTGTGTCGTACCGCTGCGGGTCGGTGTACGGCAACAGCCGCATGAGGCCGGCTCGGCTCAAGGCCACCTTCACCGCCTGGGTGGACTCCTCGACGGCCACCACGTCGACCCGCTCACGGCGCACCAGCGATACGAGGCCAGCAGGTGAGGCACGGCCACTGTGCAGGTTGACGGTGAGGATGCGCAACCTTGCCCCGTGCGGATGCGGGCCCCCGCCGATCATGCGCGGGGTCACGAGGACGGCGAGGACGACGAAGGCGACGAGGGCCACGACTGCTGCCAACCAGCGACCCAGGAGCGTACCAACGAGCACGGCCACCGCTGCCGCCAGTGCGACAAAGGGAGTGAAGGAGATAGCCGTCGCCAGCAGGTAGGAGCTGTCGAAGCCCAACATCCGAAGGACGACAAACCCCATCGAACCGGTGGCTCCGGCCCATGCCAGCACGGTGCCGGCCCGGCCCATGGGGCGGCGACGACCGCCTTCGTCACGCATCGTGCGAGCGTAGGCACGCCAGCGGGAACGAACTGTTCGCCCACGCACAGTTCGGGTGCGGGAGCACTCTGTGGGGCCGTACGCTCGACCCGCCACCGACGGATCACCGATCTGAACGCTGTGGGACCCGGCTCAGGAGAAAAGCATCATGCGCTATCGATCGCTCGGCTCGACGGGAGTCAAGGTCAGCCCCTTGTGCATCGGGGCCATGATGTTCGGGGCGATAGGCAATCCCGATCACGACGACGCCGTCCGCATCATCCATCGTGCGCTCGACGCAGGTCTGAACTTCGTCGATACGGCAGACGTCTACTCCGCCGGCGAATCCGAGGCGATAGTCGGCAAGGCGCTGACCGGCCGGCGCGACGACGTTGTTCTCGCCACCAAGTTCCACGGGCCCATGGGCAAGCATCCGAACCAGCAGGGCAACTCCCGTCGTTGGATAGTGAAGGAGGTCGAGGAGAGTCTGCGTCGGCTGGGCACCGACCACATCGACCTCTATCAGGTGCACCGGCCCGATCCGTCGACCGACATCGACGACACGCTCTCGACGCTGTCCGACCTCGTGCACCAGGGCAAGGTGCGCTACCTCGGCTCATCGACGTTCCCGGCAGAGGCGATCGTCGAGGCGCAGTGGGTGGCTGCACGGCGCAACCATGAACGGTTCCGGGTCGAGCAGCCTCCGTACTCGATCTTCGTCCGCGGCGTCGAGGCGTCGGTGCTGCCGACTTGTGAGCGATTCGGCATGGGCGTGATCCCGTGGAGCCCGCTGAACGGCGGCATGCTGACCGGGCGGTACCGGCCCGGCGAGCAGGCACCCAGCACGGGGCGGGCGGCTCGCATGCCCGATCGGTTCGACCCTGGACGGCCCGGTGTGCAACGCAAGCTGGAACTGGTCCCGGAGTTGGAGAAGCTCGCCGCCGACGCCGGCATGCCTCTCACCCACCTGGCGCTGGCCTTCACCCTCGCCCACCCGGCGGTGAGCGCAGCGATCATCGGCCCCAGAACGATGGACCAGCTCGAGGGTCTGATAGGCGCGGCCGAGGTCGCGCTTGACGACGAGACCCTCGACCGCATCGACGAGCTCGTCCCGCCGGGCACCAACATCAACGCCGGCGACGCAGGGTGGAGCCCTCCCGCCGTGTCCCAAGCCTGGCGCCGGCGTCGCCCGATCAGCGCCCGCTGAGCCGGTCCTCTCGGCAGGGTGCTACGCGTGTTGCGCGTCCCAGAGGGCGAGAAGCGTGTCGAGGACCTCTTCGGCGGCACCCAGGCCGCCGAGGTGGCTCTCACCCGGCCGCACGTAGAGCTCGCTGTCAGGGATGAGCGGCACGATGTGCTGACCGTGAGCGAGCGGCACGATGTTGTCGGAATCGCCGTGCCACCACCGGACGGGTACCTGGACGTCGCGTACGGAGAAGCCCCACGGACGGGTGAACAGCATGATGTCGTAGATGGGCGCTCGGAGGCCCCGCCGGCTGCCACCGAGCAGGTCGTCGAGGAACATGGCCTTGATCTCAGGGCGGGCGAACACCTCTCGGTCGCCCTCCGGTGACATCCGGGCGTACAGGTCGAAGCCCGGCGAGGCGATCGGGCGCATCGCCAGGATGACTCCGCTCAGCAGCAGCGACAGCGGCACGTGGAACAGCGCGATCGCAGAGGCAAACCTCGCAGCGAAGCCCACCAGCCCACCTTCGGGCGCATCATCTCCTTGGGTCGGGGCGACGCCGCCGAGCACTGCGACGGCAGCCACTCGCTCAGGCATGGCATACGCAGTGGCCAGTGCGTAGGGCCCTCCACCGGAGAGACCGATCATGGCGAACCGTTCGACCCCGAGCCGATCCGCGATGGTGGCGAGGTCCGGGGGGAAGTCGAGCAGCGATCCGTACCGGTATGACGTCGACGCGCCCACGCCAGGGCGATCGATACCGATCAGCCGGACGTCGAGCTCCTCGGCTGCCAACCTTGCTGCCTCAGGGATCTGGCGGCGCGCGCCCGGCGTGCCGTGCATCCAGAAGACGGCCCTGCCCCGGGCCGGACCGAACTCGGCGAAGCCGAGGCGGCGGCCGGGCGTCAACTCGACAGTGCCCTCCACGCGTGGAGGCGTGATCCCACCGGCATCCGCCATGGCGAGCGACCGTAGTCGCGGAGCTCAGGCAGCGAGCGACCTCGGGGCTTCAGGCCTCAGCGATGGCGGTGGACCTCCGGAGGGAGATGAGCGACAGGCGCTCGGCGACGCGCCCTCGGGACGCCCGGCGTCCCGCCTCCAGGAAGGACTGCTGCACGACGCGGTCCGAGCGGTTGATGGCCATGGCGTTGAGGCCCATCGCCGCGAGACAGCGAGGACCGGGCTCGAACCGCACGACTGTGGTGCCGGCCGCCTGCAGCTTGCGGACCTCTTGCTCCAGCCGACGGTGGGATGCCCAGCGCATCGGTGCGTCGAGTGTCAGGCTGCGTCCGTGGGCGGCTGACATCGGCGCGACGACGATCACCAGATCGAGCTTGGAGCGCCGGAGCACATCGGCGTTGGTGGACGAGTGGACACCACCGTCGAAGTACTCGATCCCCTGCACTCGCACGGGCTTGAAGTAACCGGGGATCGCACAGGACGCGGCCACCGCCGCAGCGACCGTCGCCTGTGGCGAGCCGTCGCGACCGAAGACGACCCGTCCACCGTCGTTGCGACGAGCAGCGCATATCCAGAGCCCCTCGGGCCAGCCATCGCCGGTCACCGCTTCGAGCACCGCGGCTCGGGCTGCAACATCGATTCGGCCCGATGGCAGCAGGGTCATCGCGGCGACGGTTGGTCGAAACGCCCACGGGCGTCGAGCCATGCGGACCAACAACGCAGGGGCGGGGAACCGCCAGCCCCGGAGCAGCGCACCGGCGGTCATCGGAGGAAGGTCATCGATGTCCTCACCGGCCAACTGCTCCATGAGCGGTGCACCCTCAGCCGACAGCGACGCCTCGGTAGCCCATGCAGCAAGGTCCGACGCTGGGATCCCGAGGCGCAACAACGTGGCGGTGACCGAGCCGGCGGACGAGCCGACCATGACGTCTGCTGTCCGCGGGTCCCAGCCGAGATCGTGCTCCAACGCCGCCAGCACACCGGCGTGGTACGCCTGTCCGACCACCCCGCCGGCGCCGAGCACGAGTCCGATCTTCGCCACGGCGGCCCCTACTACCCAGCCGGGCCGGCCCGATGCCTCTCGCCGAGCGGGCATCTCGCCCCGGGACTGGTTGCACGCTGCTCCCGCTCCATGGTAGGTATGCCTAACACCTTCGCGAAGGATCGTTCATCACAAGTCAGGAAGATGCGTGCTGGCTACATTCGTCATCGGGCTGCGAGAGGGCATCGAGGCCTCGCTGATCGTCGGGATCGTGGCGGCTTTTCTCGAACAGCGGGCAGCCGGGCGGGCGCTGCGTTCGATGTGGATAGGCGTCGGAGCCGCTGTGGCGCTCTGTCTGGCGATCGCAGTCGTGTTGCAGGTCGTCGACGAGAACCTGCCTCAGCGCCAGCAGGAGCAGCTGGAGACGGTCATAGCAGTCGTGGCCGTCGCAATGGTCACGTCGATGATCGTGTGGATGGCCCGCCACGCACGCGGCATGCAACGCGAGCTCGAGGCAGCAGCGAGCTCTGCGCTGGTCGAGGGTTCCGGCGTTGCGTTGGCGGCGATGGCGTTCCTCGCTGTGCTGCGGGAAGGTCTCGAGACAGCAGTCTTCTTGTTGTCGGCGTTCCAGGCATCGACGAACCGTGCCGCATCGGCAGGAGGAGCGCTCCTCGGTATCACCGTTGCGCTGATCATCGGCTGGCTGATCTACCGGGGCGGCGGGCGAATCAACCTCAGCCGGTTCTTCGCAGTCACCGGTCTCGTGCTGGTGCTGGTGGCCGCGGGGCTCATGTCGTTCGCGGCCCATACGGCACACGAGGCGGGTTGGTTGAACGTCGGTCAGCAACAGCTCGTCGATCTCAGCAGCCTCATCCGGCCCGGCAGCGTGACCTCTGCGCTCTTCACCGGCGTACTCGGCATCCAACCCAAGCCCACGGTGGCGGAAGGGATCGCATGGATCACGTACCTCGCACCCGTGGCAGGGTTCGTCGTCTTGTCGTCGAGACGCAAGCCGTCGGGCCGCGGGTCCGCCAACCGTCCCTGGCGCAGGTCGCGTGATGGGTCGATTCCGGTCATCCGATCGCCGCTCTCGTACTGCGGTCAGGGGTTGGTCGTGTGCTCTTGTGGCCGCGTCGCTGACAGTTGCCGCGTGCGGATCGTCGTCCGACAACAAGGGCTCGTCAGCGAGCACCGCCAAGTCCGCGAAGGAGGGCACAACTGTCGAGATCACGTTGTCCGACGACGGTTGCGATCCGCGGTCGATATCCGCGAAGGCTGGTCCGGTCACCTTCAAGGTCATCAAC
>JBBSGQ010000254.1:0-5715 GCA_038253965.1 Acidimicrobiales bacterium
CCGATGCGCCCCATCGCCTGGCTCGGCTCGTTTCTGGAGCAGCGCAAATCTGCGCTGAAGTTCCGGATCAGACGTGACGTGCTGGCCGCCGGGTTGGCGTCGCTCGAAGGTGAAGGTCATCAGCAGCCCAAGGAGCCGATGATCGTGGCCACCAGCGATTCCGTCGGGATCATCAGCGGGAGCACGGGCGTCTCCATCGACCCAGGCACAGTGGCCGACGAGCTGCTGAAGCGAGCCTCATCGGGCGAGTTGCCGATCGTCGTCCAGGCGAGGGCCGTGAAACGCATGCCGCGGGTATCCGACGCCGAGGCTCGGGTGGCCGCCGCAGAACTCGCGAGCAAGACGGCAAAGCCGCTCGCTGTCAAGGCGGGTACGCAGTTGGTCTCGTTCCAACCGCCCACGGTCCGCTCGTGGCTCGGCTCCAAGGTCGGGCCCCACGGCCTGCAGCTCACCGTCGACACCAAGAAGGTCAACGCCGACCTCAAGGCTGCGATCACCCAGACGGTGCAGACGCGAAATGCCTCCTTCCAGGTCGAGGGGCCCACCGTTTCCGTCGTCCCGAGCCAGCAAGGCACCCGGTGCTGCGCCGCGGATTCAGCAGCCCGTCTCCTGCGCGCCATCCGGGCCGGAACCGGCCGGGCCGAGGTTGCCCTGGAGACGCGCGTGCCTCGGTTCACCACGGAGGCTGCGATGAAGCTCGGCATCAAGGAACCTGTCGGAACGACGACCGTGTGGAAAGGGATCCCCCAGATCAAGAGCTTCACCACCTATCACCCCGGCGGCGCGCCGCGCGTGACGAACATCCACCTCATCGCAGACATGGTGCGCGGCTCGGTGATCAGGCCCGGCCAGACGTTCTCGCTCGACGCACGTGTCGGAAAGCGCACTGCGGCGAAGGGCTATGTGGTGGCGCCCGAGATCTCCAACGGGGTCGACGTGCAGGGCGTCGGCGGTGGTGTGTCCCAGTTCTCGACGACGTTGTTCAACGCAGCGTTCTTCGCGGGGCTCGACATCGTCGAGTACCAAGCGCACTCGCTCTACCTCGACCGTTATCCCTATGGTCGCGAGGCCACGCTGGGCTGGCCGCTACCGGACCAGAAGATCAAGAACGACACGCCGTATGCCGTCCTCATATGGACGAGCTACACCCCGACCAGCATCACGGTCACCTTGTACTCGACCCAATACGCGTACGGCGAACAGACTGGCCAGACCAAACGCTCCGTCGGCGCCTGCACAGGTGTCACGACCCAACGGACCCGCCACTACCCGGATGGTCACACCAAGATCGACACGTTCCGCGCTGTCTACCGACCGAGGGAGGGCGTGAAGTGCGGGTGAGCCCGACTGGTCGATGACCGACCGGGCTGACGTCGGCCTGTGTGACGCGGCACACTTGCGACGTCGAGCTGGAAGGGGTCATCGATGGCTGACATGAAGTTCGAGACACGGATGAGCGACAGCGACGCGCTCATGTGGACGATCGAGAAAGACCCGATGCTGCGGTCCACCATCACCGCGGTGATGCTCCTCGACTCGTCGCCAGATCCCTTCCGCATCCGCACGCTGATGGAGCGCGGGACCCGACTCGTACCGCGCATGCGCCAGCGTGTGCGCGGTAACCCGCTGTCGATCGCTCCCCCGAGATGGGAGGTCGACCCCAACTTCGACCTCGACTTCCACCTTCGATTCGTGCGAGCGGGGGGTGACCGATCCATGCGTTCGGTGCTCGATCTGGCGCAGCCCATCGCCATGCAGGGCTTTGACCGATCGCGCCCCCTGTGGGAGGCGCTGGTGGTGGACGACCTGGCCGATGGCAAGGCGGCGATGATCATGAAGATCCATCACGCCATCACCGACGGGCTGGGCGCAGTGAAGATCGCGCTCGTGATGTTCGAGCTCGAGCGCCAGGCACTCGAGCCCGACATGCCCGATGCGCCGGAGATCCACGTGATGACCCAGCGCGAACGTTTTCTCGATGCGCTCGACCATGAGCGACGGCGCAACCTGGGCATCGCCAAGCGCACAGCCGGGACGGCAGCCGGTGCGCTCGCCAGCGTGGCATCGGCGCCCCCCGCGGCGGTGAAGCGCGCCACCGAGACTGCCCAATCCGTGGCTCGAATGCTCGCTCCTGCGACCAGGCCGTTGTCCCCCGTGATGACGGGGCGCTCGCTCTCGGTGCACTTCGACACGGTCACTGTGTCGCTGCCCGACGCGAAGCAGACCGCCCGCGCCGCCGGCGGGAAGCTCAACGACGCGTTCCTGGCTGCGACCGCCGCCGGCCTCCGGCGCTATCACGAGGCGCTCGGTGCACCGACCGAGGCGCTGCGCATGTCGATGCCGGTCAGCATCCGCGACGAGTCGACGAGCGATCTCGCGGGCAACCAGTTCGTGCCACTCCGTTTCCCGATCCCGCTCACCGTCACCGACCCGGTCGCTGCGATGCATGTCATGCACGAGCTGGTCGTCGAGCAGCGCGCCGAGCCGGCAGTGGCCCTGGTCGACCCGCTGGCCCGCATCCTGAACCGCTTGCCGACGTCGGTGTCGACAGGCATCTTCGGATCGATGCTCCGGGGCATCGACATCGTCACCAGCAACGTGCCGGGTGCACCGTTCCCGATCTACACCGCCGGCAGCCAGATCGAGGCGATGTTCGCGTTCGGCCCCATGAGTGGCGCCGCCGCGAACCTCACCCTCATCAGCTATCTCGACGAACTGCTCATCGGGGTCAACGTCGACCCGGCGGCAGTCACGGATCCCGAGCTGTTCGTTGCGTGCTACCGAGAGGGCTGGGACGAGGTGCTCAAGGTCGGTGTCGAGGCCGGTTGACGCCGTGGTCGTCGGAGGCGGCCCAGCGGGGGCGGCCGCCGCCATCACGATGGCGCGAGCTGGTCGGCGGGTGGTGGTGCTCGACAAGGCCCGGTTCCCGCGCGACAAGATCTGCGGCGACGGCCTGACCACCGGCGCGCTGCGCCTCCTCGAAGGGCTCGGACTTCGATCCGAATCAGTCCCGTCGTGGACCACCGCGACTGACGTGATGGTGTCCTCGCCGTCGGGCCGTACTGTCCGGTTCCCACTGCCGAGAGGGCTGGGCGTCTTCGCGGCCGTCGCCCGTCGGGTCGATCTCGATGCTGCACTGCTCCAGCTCGCTCGCGACAGCGGCGCCCGCGTCCTCGACGGGCACGCGGTGACGGCTGTGCACCAACACCCTGATCGGGTGGTGGTCGGTGCCGAGGGCGTGGGCGAGCTCCAGACCCGGTACGTCGTCGCCGCAGATGGGATGTGGTCACCGGTCCGAAAGCTGCTGGGGCTCGACGTCCCGACGTCAACCAGGCCGACCGGCACCCAACGGACCTACCTCGGCGAGTGGCACGCGTTCCGCCAGTACTTCACCCACGTCGGCCCTGCGGCTCGGGACCTGTGGGTCTGGTTCGAGCCCGACATCCTGCCCGGATACGCATGGTCGTTCCCGCTACCCGGAGGCGGAGCCAACGTCGGGTTCGGGATCCAACGTGGCGGCGCGGTGTCGACCCAGGACATGAAGCGACTGTGGCCCGAACTGCTCAAACGGCCTCGCATCGTCGACGTGCTGGGACCCGACGCTCGGGCCGAGTCGGCGCATCGGGCCTGGCCGATACCGGCCCGCGTCGACGACGTGGTGCTCGCAGCCGGCCGGACCCTGTTCGCCGGCGACGCGGCCGCTGCATGCGACCCGATGACCGGCGAGGGCATCGGCCAGGCACTGGTCACCGGCATCGCTGCAGCCAAGGCGATCGAGCACGCCGGGCCGGACCGTGCTGGCGTTGCGCGCGCTGTCTACTCGGACTCGGTGCGACGGGAGCTCGTCGCCGACCACCGGATGTCGATGCTGCTCATCCGGGCCCTGCACCATCGCCGCGGCGCGCGAGCCGGCGTGGCCATCGCCGGCGCCACGCCTTGGACGCGCCGCAACTTCGCGCGCTGGCTGTTCGAGGACGAACCCCGGGCGATCGCTGTCACACCGGGCCGCTGGCACCGCCACCTCCTGTCCCGACCGGGCGCCTTCCGGGAGTCCCCACCGGTTCCTTGAAGCGCAAACCTGCAACAGCGCCATTGCGGCTCCAAAGAACGGTGTGTGAACCCCCTGACCCGAGGTCAGGGCTGCGTCTACCCTGACCCGGATGCGCACTCGCCTGACCGAACTGCTCGAGGTGGAGCACCCGGTGATGCTCGCGGGGATGGGCGGGGTGTCCTACCACCGGCTGGTCGCAGCAGTGTCGGAAGCCGGCGGGTTCGGGTGCATGGGAGCGTCGACGATGCACCACCGCGAGATGGTCGACGAGATCGTCCGGGTGCGACAGCTGACGACCAAACCGTTCGGCGTGGACCTCCTGACCGCTGCCCCGCAGGACATGGAAGCCAAGGTCAACGACATCATCGATGGAGGCGCGACGGTGTTCGTGGCCGGGCTCGGAGTGCCACGCGACGTCGTCGAGCTGTGCCACCGCCGCAGCACCCTCGTGGTCAACATGTGCGGCAAGGTCCGCCACGCCATCGCCGCAGTCGAGGCGGGATGCGACATCGTCGTCGCCCAGGGGACAGAGGCCGGCGGACACACCGGCCAGGTTGCGACGATGGCTCTAGTACCTCAGATCGTCGACGCGGTGGGTGACCGCATCCCTGTTGTTGCCGCCGGTGGCCTGTACGACGGACGGGGCCTGGCCGCCGCGCTCGTCCTCGGCGCCGATGGCGTTTGGGTCGGCACCCGGTTCATAGCCACACCTGAAGCCCACGGCGTCCCCGGCTACAAGGACGCGCTGATCAACATGTCCGAGGACGGCACGGTCGTCACCCGGGCCTACACCGGCAAGACCTGTCGGGTGGTGCGCAACAGCTACACCCAGGCGTTCGACGATGCAGGCGGGCAGCCGCTCCCCTTTCCCGGACAGGTGGTGCGCTCCATGGAGGACGGCGCCAACCACCTCGGAGGCGACGAGAACACGACAGGAATCGATCCCGACCGTGAGTTCTTTCCCGCCGGACAGGGTGCTGGCGCGATCGATGAGCTCGTGGCAGCCGGTGATCTGGTCGAACGGTTCGTCAGCGAGGCCGAGACCGCGCTCGACCGGGCGGCCGGCGTGCGGGCGTGACCTCGGTAGCGGCCGGCTCCCGCCCGCGCCGCCGCCTGATCACCACGTCAGAAGGCCTTAGCCACGAGCGGTTCACCTCGTCGGACTGGGTGTTGCTCCTCGTCGCCGCCACGATCTGGGGCTCGTCGTTCCTGCTCATCGCCGTCGGTCTCGACTCGCTGGCGCCAACCACCATCACCTGGTTGCGGCTCTCGTTCGGCTTCGTAGCGCTGGCCACGCTGCCGGCCACCCGCCGGACGCGCATAGACCGACAGGACCGTGGGCGCATCGCTCTCGTCGGGCTCGTGTGGATGGCATTTCCCATGTCGATGTTCCCGTTGGCCGAGCAGTGGATCGACTCCTCCGTGACCGGCATGCTCAACGGCGCGCTTCCCCTCTTCTCTGCCGCGATCGCTGCACTGTTGCTACACCGACCTCCGGGGCGAGCTCAGCTCGTCGGCCTCGCCATCGGGTTCACCGGCGTGGTGCTCGTGAGCCTGCCCTCGCTGCGCGGCACACCGGGCACCGCCCTCGGCGCAACCCTCGTCGTCGTGGCCATGTTGAGCTACGGCTTGGCGACCAACCTCGTCGTTCCGCTGCAGCAGAA
>JBBSGQ010000255.1:0-5697 GCA_038253965.1 Acidimicrobiales bacterium
ACGTTCAAGCTCTGGGCTCACCCGCTTGGGCACCTGCAACCTCCTCGATCGAGTCAACCAACCTGGTTGACGCGCCGAGCTGTTGCGGTGATCCCTTGAATCCGCCCGAGCACGGTGGGGCCAATCCGGGTTGACACGCCCAGACTGTCGCGATGAGCCAGACCGACGTTGCCATCGGGTGCCCAATCGCGCCGCTGTCAGCCTTCGTGGACATATCCGTAGTTCTAGCGTATGCGTAGTTTTTTTGGCATGTGGGTGCGAGCGGCGAGGGAATTTCTCTAGCGACTGGTAGAGTGACGCAGGCTGCGTTGCGGATCACGGGAGGCACCGATGCCCACGCTGCAAGTTCAGGCTCGAGCGCTCGGCGATCCGACCCGGCATGAGATCTTCCAGTACGTGGCCGATGCCGATTCGGCGGTCCACGTGGCGGAGCTCACCGCTCACTTCGGCCTGAACCACAACGCCATCCGCCAGCACTTGGCCAAGCTCGTCGATGCCGGCCTTGTGGTGGAGTCCACGGCGCCGCCAGCCGGACGAGGTCGCCCCCGACTTTGCTACGTCGTGGACCCTTCCACCGAGAGCCGATGGGGCGTCGTCGGACCCTACGAGCGTCTGGCCATGATGCTGACCGAGGTGGTCCGCAGCGGCGACGCTCCTGTTGAAGTGGGGAGACGGACTGGCCTCCGGTTGCGTCTCGGCGATCAACTGCAACGCGAGCCGGTCACGTCCTTCGTCGAGCAGATGGCCCGTCAGGGCTTCGAGCCAGCCGTGCGCCGACGAGGCGACGCAATCGACGTCTCGCTTCAAGTGTGCCCGTTCACGTCTGCGGTGCTTACTGATCCCGACACGGTGTGTGAACTGCACCTCGGGTTGGCACAAGGGGCGGCTGAAGCTGTCGGCGGGATCGTGGTCGACGAGTTGGTACCCCACGACCCGCGACGGGCCCATTGCCGTTTGCGCTGTCGGTTGATTGACACGCCGGCAGAGTGACCTTCGCTCGTCCCAGTCTCACTTGCGCCTAGCAGAAGAACCGACCATGACCACCCAATGGCAAGCAGAGCTCGAAGCGCAACGACAGTCCCCCACGACTGCCCAACTCGAGGTGGCGACACGGAGCCCAACGGTGAGAGATCAACGATGAGCCAAGGACCCTCGCGTCCGGCTCCAACCGGTGACCTCGACTCGCCCAGCGAGATCGCTGAGATGGTCCGCCGCTTCTACCAAGACGTGGCCCAAGACAACCTCCTCGGGCCGATGTTCAACGATGTCGCTCACGTCGACTGGAGCGAGCACCTACCGAAGCTCACCGCGTTTTGGTGTCGGGCACTCCTGGGAATCGAGGGCTACGTCGGCAACCCGTACCGCGCACACGCGGCCGTCAACGACCAGTCGCCATTCACGCGCGCGCACTTCGAACGGTGGCTCGAGCTCTTCGGCGACGCCGTCGAGCTCGGATGGACCGGCCCGAACGCGCAGCGAGCGCTGGAGCTGGCCCACAACGTCGCACGGGTCCACGCCGGCCAGCTCATCGGAACCGAGGACTCCGCGGATCCGGCCCGAAAAGCGGTCGCAATCCTGGACACCGCATGAAGCCACGAACGTCCGAGGGGCCTCCTCCACCGGTGAGCGACGAAGACGACGGCGGCGACCCACCGTGCTGGGAGGGCCGAATCGTCGACCATCGTGATCTGCCCCCACCGCGCCCAGCTCCGCTCGACCTCACGACACCCACCCAGATCCACAACCTGGTGACCATCTTCTACCGAGAGATCGTCTTCGACGAGCTGTTGGAGCCGATGTTCAGCGAAGTCGCTGAGGTCGACTGGGTGAACCACATCCCCAAGCTCATCGACTACTGGTGCTGGATCCTGCTCGGTACCGACGGCTACCCCGGTGCCGTGACCCGAACCCATCGACACCTCCATCAGATGCAGGCCATCGAACCGGCTCACTGCGACCGCTGGTTCACTCTCTGGGTCGCATGCATCGACGAGCGTTGGGCCGGCCCCTACGCCGAGCACGCCAAGCGCCATGCGCAGACGCTCATGACCGGCATGGCCAAACGGATCTTCGGCTACTCCTGGCAGCCTCCCGACTACACGTCACGACGCCCGCTCGATCCCGCATGATCGCATCCTGGGCTAACTTTCGACCCTTACCAGTGCGTGCGGTCGCCGTCGCTATGGTCGAACGATGAGGTCGAAGCACGTCGACGGACCGGTCACCGAGGCGATCGGTGACCGTCCGCCGTTCGGGGCAATGCAACGGCTGGAGCCGTGGCAGCTGCGCCTCGAGCAGAACACAACACTGGCGTCGCCGCGGCGCAAGCCCTCGCTGTCGGCGAAGGGGCTGTTCGTCGTGATGGACCTGCTGTACGGCAGAGAGCGCACGCTGCCGAAGTTCCGGGTACTCGAGCTTGTCGCTCGCGTCCCGTACCAGGCTTGGGAGAACGTGGCGTATGTGGCGATGACGCACACGGCTCGCGAACGCAATCTCGCTCGACGCATCTTTGACAAGGTGCGCGTCAGCCGGTTCGAACAAGACAATGAGCAGTGGCACCTGCTGATCCTCGAGGAGATAGTCGAGGACCAGCGGGAGCACCTTGGCTTCATCCGGCACCGCGTCGTTCCGCAGATCCTGGCCTTCGCCTACTACCAGCTGTCGTGGTTCATGTATGCCCTGCGGCCCACCTGGAGCTACCGGCTCAACGCCGACTTCGAAGATCACGCCGAGCATGAATATGCCCTCCTGGTTCAGGAGCACCCCGACTGGGACAACGCGCCCTACGAGGGTTCCTTCGTCGACGACTATGGACGCTACGAGTCGCTCGCCGATCTGTTCCGACAGATCGGCTACGACGAGCGTCTCCACAAGATCGAGAGCGAAGGCCGCATGACCGCATCCCGCTTCCGGTGAGGGCGCCGCCTATCAGCCCGCCTTGACGGCTCAGGGGGCGACGACCAGAGCTTGTGGGGCGGCTTGTTTCATGCGGGTGAGCAGCCAGGACTGCTGGATCGATGTCTCGTGTTCGCACGCGTTCACGACTTCGATGAGGTCGTCGTCGCGGGCGCCCTTGGCGCCTTGGCCCACGATGGTCCAAGACAGGTCGCATTCGGACGCCATGAGGTAGAGGTCGTGGAGGTCTCCTAGGAGCCCGAGCGGGCCGCTGCGAGTGCCTTGGAACAGTTCGGAGTGGAGCCTTTCGGGTTCGTCGACCGCATCTTCGCCGTAGCGGGCCACGAACGGCTGGAGCTGTTGCGCATGAGCGATGCACTGGCTGGCGAGGCGTTCACACTCCACATGGACGTCGGGTTCGTCGCCGTGTGCTTCGGCGACTTCGACGAAGGCCTCGGCGAGGTCGAGCTGTGCCTTGTGCAGCAGTCCGAGGTAATGCGCGAGATGCATGACTCAGCTCTCTTCGGTCGTTGCGGTGGCGTGTGCGGCTGCGCCTCCAACCGTCGGGGGGATGTCGTAGGTGAGCGGTTCGGCGGCACCGGTGGTGGGCGCCGGCGCGGGCCCGCTGCCTGATCCGACGAGGCGCAGGGAGACAGCGGCGACTTTGAACATGGGCTGCTTCGAGACAGGGTCCCACACGGTGACGGTCAGCTCGTTGGCTGCGCGGCCCGGTTCGTCGTCGCTAGGCCCGGTTGGTTCGGCCGTGTCCCAGTACCCGTAGTGGAACGGCACGAAGACGACGCCTCGGCGGATGCCGCTGATGCGCACAGGCGCTTCGATCCTGCCTCTCGGCGAGGCGATCTCGATCACGTCACCCTCCCCGGCTCCGAGCTCGGCCGCGTCGGCCGCGCTCAGCTCCGCCCAGACATCTGGCGCGGCCTGTTGCAGCTGCGGCGACCGGCCGGTCTTGGTGCGGGTGTGGAACTGGTAGACGGTGCGGCCGGTCGTGAGCAGGTACGGCCACTGCTCACTCGGTGCTTCGGGGGCCGGTTCGTACTCGACGGCGTGCAGGAACGCCCGGCCGTCGGGCTCCTTGGCCCGGTACTCCGTCTCGGTGATCGCTGCGCCGGTGGGCAGATCGTGGCCATAGGTCTCGCAGTACTGGGGATCGGTGTTGAACCGTCCATCGGTGTACAACCGTTCGGCGCCGTCCGGCGCCTCGTCGGTGCACGGCCATTGGATCCCGCTGGCGCCGCGCAACTTGTCGTAGGTGAGTCCGGTGTAATCGCAGGGCCGTCCCGCCGAACAGGCCTTCCATGCCTCGAACGCCGACTCAGGGTCGTCCCAGGCGATCAGCGGCCCTCCGCTGTTGTTGCGGAACCCCATACGCTGCGAATAGTCGACGAAGATGTCGAGGTCGGCACGGGCCTCCCCCGGCGGGTCGACCGCCTTGTCCGACAGGTGCACGGTGCGGTCGGCGCTGGTGAACGTTCCCGTCTTCTCCCCCCAGGTCGCGGCTGGCAGCACCACATCGGCCAAGGCTGCCGTCTCGGTGAGGAACAGATCCTGCACGACTACGAACAGCTTCTCCTGCGCCAGGATGCGTCGGATCCGCTGCAGGTCGGGCATCGACGCCGCCGGGTTGGTCGCCGAGATCCACAGCAGCTCGATCGAGCCCTGCTCGGCATAGCGGAAGAGCTGCATCGCATGAGTCGGCGGAGCCCAGTGGGGGATGAGACCCTCGTCGACGTCCCACAGCTCGGCCAGTTGCCTGATGTGTTCAGGGTTCTCCCAGTTGCGCATCCCCGGAAGGTCACCGTCGGCACCGGCCTCCCTGGTGTTCTGCGCCGTCGGTTGACCGTTCATCTGGTAGATCCCCGCACCTGGTCGGCCGATCATCGCCCGCAACAGGTGGATGTTGTTGACCTGACAGGACGCAGCCGTGGCCTGATGTGACTGGTAGAAGCCCTGCAGCACCGTCGACACCAGACGCTCACAGGTACCGATCAGCTCAGCGGCCGCCCGCACGACACCCGAGTCCACCGCACATATCTCGGCCACACGCTTCACCGGGTACCGGTCGACGGTCGCCCGCAACTCCTCCACCCCGAGCGTGTGCTCGCCGACCCAAGCCTCGTTCCACCAGCCTCGCTCGAAGAGCTCTCTGATGATGCCGTTCATGAGCGCCTGGTTCGTACCGTTGCGCAAGGCCACGTGGACGTCAGCTTCCCCGGCGACCGGTGTGCGTCGAGGATCGACCGCCAGCATCGCCGGCGGACGTGGGCCTCGCCGGCGGTCGAGCATCCGCATCCACAACACGGTCTGGGTCTCCGCCACGTTGTGGCCCCACAGTGCGATCGCGTCGCAGTGATCGACATCGGTGTACGAACCGGGCTGGCCGTCGGTGCCGAAACTCGCCTTCAACGCGGCGGCTGCGGTGGCAGTGCACAACCGGGTGTTGCCGTCCATGTGCGGCGTCCCGATGCCGGCCTTCCCGATCACACCCAGCGTGTAGTACTCCTCCAAGAACAACTGGCCGCTCGTGTAGAACCCGAACCTGCCCCAGCCGCCCGGACCATCGAGCAGCTCCCGGGAACGGGCCACGATGCGGCCCATCGCCTCGTCCCAGCTCGCCTCCACCAGACGACCGCCTTCCCGGACCAGAGGCCGAGTGAGACGGTCCGGCGAAGCGTTGGCCTGCCAGCCGTACAAGTCCTTGGGGTCGACCCGGCCACGGTTCACGCGATCGACCGCCCGGCCCCGCACCCCGACCATCGCGCCGTCGCGAACTGCGATGTCCAG
>JBBSGQ010000256.1:0-5676 GCA_038253965.1 Acidimicrobiales bacterium
GCTGCAGCCGCCTCTGCCGCCTTGCGATCACCGAGGTATCGATCGAGGATCGCCTTGCGCTGGACCGGCCGGAACGTCTCGTCGAGCTCATAGACGAGCGGGATGCCGGTGGGGATGTTCAGCTCGGCGATGTCGGCATCGGAGATGTCTTCGAGGTGCTTCACCAACGCGCGGAGGCTGTTGCCGTGCGCGGCGACCATCACCGTGCGGTCGGCCGCGAGGTCGGCGACGATCCCGTCGAACCAGTAGGGCAGCATGCGCTCGACCACGTCCTTCAAGCACTCGCTCGCGGGAACTACCTCGGGCGGAAGCGTGCGGTAGCGACGGTCACCGTTCGGGTTCCACCGGTTGGCGGTCGAGATCGGCTCGGGCGGCACGTCGTAGCTGCGGCGCCAGACCGCCACCTGTTCGGCTCCCCACTCCTCGGCGGCTTCTTTCTTGTTGCGTCCGGTGAGGTCGCCGTAGTGGCGTTCGTTGAGCCGCCAGCTCCGACGCACCGGCACCCACAGGGCGTCGAGCACCTCGAGCGCGAGGTGAGCGGTGCGTATGGCCCGGGTCTGCAGGGACGTGTGGACCACGTCGATCTCGAGGCGCGCCTCGGCCATCAGTTCTCCGGCGGCGACCGCCTGCTGCTCGCCGAGCTCGGTGAGGTCGACGTCCCACCAGCCGGTGAAGAGATTCTCGGCGTTCCACTGGCTCTGGCCGTGACGCAGCAGGACCAGGGTCGAGGTCATGTGGCGACAGCGTAGGAGACGACGGCTCCCCGAGGAAAGGAAAGGGCCACCGGGAGTTGATAATCCCGCACTCAACTTTTATGCTGGCCGAACTCACCAGATCCTGTCTATGGAGGCAACACTCATGCCCAAGGCCGTCGGTATCGACCTCGGCACCACCAACTCGGTCGTCAGCGTCCTCGAGGCCGGCGAACCAATCGTGATCCCCAACGCCGAAGGATCCCGCACCACTCCATCCGTGGTGGCGTTCGCCAAGAACGGCGAAGTCCTCGTCGGCGAGGTGGCCAAGCGCCAGGCGATCACGAACCCCGACCGCACGATCCGCTCGGTCAAGCGCCACATGGGCACGAGCTGGAAGATCGACATCGACGGCAAGGCGTACACGGCCCAGGAGATCTCGGCCCGGACACTGATGAAGCTCAAGCGCGACGCCGAGGCCTACCTCGGAGACACGGTCACCCAGGCCGTCGTCACGGTCCCGGCGTACTTCGATGACGCACAGCGCACAGCTACCAAAGAGGCCGGGCAGATCGCCGGGCTCGAGGTGCTGCGGATCATCAACGAGCCCACCGCCGCAGCCCTGGCGTACGGCATGGACAAGGAAGGTCAGGAGCAGACGATCCTCGTCTTCGACCTGGGCGGCGGCACCTTCGACGTGTCTGTGCTCGAGATCGCAGACGGCGTCTTCGAGGTCAAGTCCACCCACGGCGACACCCATCTCGGCGGCGACGACTGGGACCAGAAGATCATCGACTGGCTGGTCGGCGGGTTCAAGGGTGAGCATGGGGTCGACCTGTCGAAGGACAACATGGCGGTCCAGCGGCTCAAGGAAGCAGCTGAGAAGGCCAAGATCGAGCTGTCGCAGGTGCAGTCCACCCAGATCAACCTGCCTTTCATCACCGCTACGAACGCCGGGCCGCTGCACCTCGATGTCCAGCTCACACGGTCGAAGTTCCAGGAGCTGACGGCCGACCTGCTCGATCGCTGCCGGGTGCCGTTCGAGAAGGCCATCTCCGACGCGGGGCTGTCCAAGGGACAGATCGACCACGTGATCCTGGTCGGCGGCTCCACCAGGATGCCCGCGGTCACCGAGCTGGTCGTCTCCATGACCGGCAAGGAAGCGAACAAGAGCGTCAACCCCGACGAGGTGGTTGCGATAGGCGCAGCGATCCAGGCCGGCGTGCTGAAGGGCGAGGTGAAAGACGTCCTCCTGCTCGACGTCACCCCGCTGTCGCTCGGCATCGAGACCAAGGGCGGCGTGATGCACAAGCTCATCGAGCGCAACACCACCATCCCCACGCGACGCACCGAGACCTACACGACAGCTGACGACATGCAGTCCCAGGTCGAGATCCACGTGTTGCAGGGTGAGCGCGACATGGCCCAGTTCAACAAGACGCTCGGCAAGTTCAAACTGGTCGACCTGCCGCCCGCACCGCGCGGCGTCCCCCAGATCGAGGTCACCTTCGACATCGACGCCAACGGCATCGTCCACGTGTCCGCCAAGGACCGGGCGACGAGCAAGGAGCAGTCGATGACGATCACCGGGCAGTCGTCGTTGTCGAAGGATGCCATCGATCAGATGGTCCGCGACGCTGAGGCGCATGCGGAGGAAGATCGTTCGCGCAAAGAAGAGGCCGAGGTCCGCAACCAGGCCGACACGCTGGTGTACCAGACCGAGAAGCTGATCCGGGAGCAGGGCGACAAGATCACCGGCGACGAGAAGTCGACTGTCGAGTCGGCCCTTGCCGAGTTGAAGGACGCGCTGAACGGCACCGACACCGAGACGATCAAGACTGGTCTCGAGAGGTTGATGACTGCCAGCCAGGGCTTCACCCAGAAGCTCTACGAGCAGGCAGCGTCGGAGAACGCTGGACAGTACGACGCCGGTGAGGGCGGTGGCGCTGGTGCGTCATCGTCGCCGTCGGACGACGACGTGGTCGACGCCGAGATCGTCGACGACGAAGAGGAGGACAAGTCGGCATGACCCCGGACACGGGACCGTCGGTACCCGAGGACCCGCTGGCCCCGGTACCCGACGATCTGCTCGAAGCCGACTCGCCCGAGGCGAGCAATGCGCCCCCGACGACGGAGTCGGGCGATGTGTCGGTTGACCCGTCTCCGGGTGGACACGGGTCGAAGGAGACAGAGCCACGCTCGCCCGGCGACGTCGAAGGGCTGATCGCCGATCTGGAGAACTCGTCGCGCGAGCGCGACGAGTTCCTCGAAGCCTTGCGTCGCACGCAGGCAGACTTCGAGAACTACCGAAAGCGCATCATGAAGCAGCAGGCCGATGACGTGGCACGTGCCGCCGAGTCGTTGGTGGAGAAGCTCCTGCCTGTGCTCGATGCGTGCGACGGCGCGGTTCGCCATGGTGCGGTCGAGGTCGAGCCCGTCTTTGCTGCGCTCCTCGGGGCTCTCGAGAAGGAAGGTCTCGGTCGAATCGACCCGGTCGGCCAGGCTTTCGACCCGAACCTGCACGATGCCGTGATGCACGAAGCTGCTGTCGACGGTGAGGAGGGCACCGTGGTCAGCGATGTGATGCGCCCCGGGTACTCCTGGAAGGGCCGGGTCGTTCGGCCCGCCATGGTCAAGGTGCGCGGGTAGGGCGCTCCTATGGCCCCACAGAGGGAGTGGTTCGAGAAGGACTACTACCAGGTGCTCGGCGTGTCCGAGTCGGCCGATCAGAAAGCGATCACTCGCGCGTACCGCAAGCTTGCCCGCAAGCACCACCCGGACGCGAAGCCCGGCGACGCCGACGAGGAGCGGTTCAAGGAGATCTCAGCCGCCTATGACGTCGTCGGCGACCCGGACAAGCGCAAGGAATATGACGACGTCCGCAAGCTCGGTCCTGTCGGCCCAGGCTTCGGAGGTCCGGGTGGCGGGTTCAGCCCTGGTGGGTTCACCTTCACGACTGACGACTTCGGCGGCACAGGCGGAGGGATCGGCGACATCCTCGGCAACCTGTTCGGCGGACGCTCCGGCGGACGTGGCGCAGCATCGAGGGGTACCGGCCCCCAGCGCGGCGCGGATCTCGAAGCGTCGCTCCATCTCGACTTCACCGACGCGGTGCGGGGCATCACGACAGTCATCCACCTCACCAGCGATGCCTCATGCTCGACCTGCCACGGGACGGGATCGAGGCCTGGCTCTGCTCCGACGGCATGCCCCCAGTGCGGCGGTCGCGGGGTGCTCGACGACAACCAGGGTTTCTTCTCGTTCAGCCAGCCCTGTCCGAGGTGTGCCGGCCGTGGATACACCATCGACGATCCTTGCCCGACCTGTCACGGTTCGGGCGTCGAGCGGCGACCACGTGATGTCAAGGTCCGCATTCCCGCAGGGGTGTCCGACGGACAGCGCATCCGGCTCAAAGGGCGGGGCGACCCCGGACGCAACGGCGGCCCACCAGGAGATCTGTATGTCCGCTGCGAGATCGAGCCGCATCGCCTGTTCGGGCTCGACGGCCGGAACCTCACCATCACCCTGCCGGTCACCTTTGCCGAAGCGGCGCTCGGTGCCGATGTCGACGTCCCCACGATCGATGGCGCCACTGTGAAGCTTCGCCTGCCGGCGGGCACCCGGAGCGGTCGCACGTTCCGGGTCAAGGGTCGAGGCGTGGCGACGAGCAGGGCCAGCGGCGACCTGTTGGTCACCGTCGAGGTGGCGGTCCCGTCCAAGCTCTCGGCCGCCGAACGCAAGGCGATCGAGGCGCTGGCGGCGGCCGGCTCGGAATCACCGCGAGCCCATCTCTCGACTGACGGCGCAGCATGGGAGAAGGAGGTGACGTCCTCGCCATGAGACGCAACGATGCGGTCTATGTCATCTCCGTGGCGGCAGAGTTGGCAGGCGTTCATCCGCAGACCTTGCGGATCTACGAGCGCCGGGGCCTCGTCGACCCTGCTCGAACGACCGGCGGCAGCCGTCGGTACAGCGATAGCGACATCGCGCTGCTCCGCCGGATCCAGGAGTTGACCACCGAGGGGCTCAACCTCGCAGGTGTGCAACGGGTTCTCGACCTCGAGGCCGCCAACCTCAAGTTGCGGGCTGAGCTCAATGAGGTGCGAGACGCAGCACGCGAGCAGGTCGAGGCCGTCGAACGTAGCCATCGTTTC
The DNA here is from genome assembly GCA_038253965.1 of Acidimicrobiales bacterium. Classification (GTDB taxonomy): domain Bacteria; phylum Actinomycetota; class Acidimicrobiia; order Acidimicrobiales; family Iamiaceae; genus JBBSGQ01. Next base: position 4,847 of record JBBSGQ010000256.1, read on the forward strand.
GACTTGGTGCCCGTGCAGCAGTCCGTGGTGCTCTACCAGGGACGTAGACGCCGACAAAGTTGACAATGACATTGTCAACTTTGCCTCCAAAAACCCTTAGCCTGGAGGGCCTATGGCACTCGATTCCAACCGTTGGACCCTGAAGACCCAGGAAGCCGTCAACGCCGCTGTCGAATCGGCACGATCGAGCAGCAATCCCGAGGTCACTCCCGATCACCTTCTCGCCGCCCTGCTTCGCCAGGAGGAGGGCGTGGTGCTGCCCATCCTCGAGAAGGTGGGCGCCGCGCAGACGGCCCTGCGCAATCGAACTGACGAGGCACTGGCCAAGCTGCCAAAGGCCTATGGCGGCGAATCACGCCTTGGCCGGGAGTTCCAGGCCGTGCTCGACACCGCCGACGAGGCCCGTCGCGAGCTGCGCGACGAATACCTGTCAACCGAACATCTCCTGCTGTCGTTGGCCGACAAGCTCGGCGTCAGCCGTGACGACCTGCTCAGCGCGTTGCGCGAGGTGCGCGGCAGCCATCGGGTCACCAGTCAGAACCCTGAAGATCAGTACCAGGCCCTCGAGAAGTACGGCCGGGATCTCACCGAAGAAGCCCGCAAGGGCAAGCTCGACCCGGTGATCGGTCGTGACGAGGAGATCCGCCGCACGATCCAGGTCCTCTCCCGGCGCACCAAGAACAACCCGGTGCTGATCGGCGAGCCGGGCGTCGGCAAGACAGCCATCGTCGAGGGCCTCGCCCGTCGCATCGTCGAGGGGGACGTGCCCGAAGGGATCAAGAACAAGCGGCTCATCTCGCTCGACCTCGGGGGCATGGTCGCCGGGGCCA
>JBBSGQ010000257.1:0-5668 GCA_038253965.1 Acidimicrobiales bacterium
TCTCATCACGCCGATGGGCAAGGTCGGAGGAGTGCTCACCGGTGTGCGCCATGCCTCGTTCAACACGGTGGTCCTTGCCGACGACGACGTCCGCTGGAACGCGTCGCTCCTCGGCGAAGCGAGGCACAGGCTGCAGGGGGTGGATGTGGTCCGTCCCCAGAACTGGTTCCACCCGGCCCCCTGGCACGCACGTTGGGATACGGGCCGGATCCTGATCAATCGGGCGTTGGGTGGCGATTGGCCAGGAACGCTCGTGGTCGATCGACGGATCCTCTGTCGGGCGGGTGGCTACGACGGCTCAGCGTTGTTCGAGAACCTGGAGCTCGTGAGGACTGTCGAGGCCGGTGGTGGTCGCGAGCGACTCGCTCTCGATCTGTTCGTGCCGCGGGCGCCCCCGTCCACTTCGCAGTTCCTCGGCCAACGGGTGCGTCAGGCCTACGACGAGTTTGCCCGGCCATGGCGCCTGATCCTTTTCCTCGCCATCGGCCCGATCGTCGTGTTGGGCGGTCGTCGGGCTTTCACCGGCGTCGCTCTCGTGAGCTGGGTCGTGGCCGAGATCGGGCGACGAAGAGCCCGCGGCCGGTCGGTGTTCGACAGCACAGCTGCCGCGTGGGCACCCCTGTGGGTGGCTGAGCGCGCCGTGACGAGCTGGCTCGCAGTGCTTTCACGGCTCAGGTACGGCGGCGTGCGCTACCGCGGCACTGTGCTGACCAAGGCCGCCAGCTCGATGCGTGAGCTGCGAAAGGCTCAAGCAGACCGACCGGCAGCCGCACGCGTGACCGGCGGAGGCGGCGGTAGGCTTGGGTTGTTTCGCGTCCCGTCCTCAGGGCGATGAATCGGCCTTGTCCAAGGCCGCGACGAGATGCCAGGCCACTGAGCCGACCGCATCGTGACGCCGCACGTTGGTGCGAGGAGCGTCGAACTGACACATGCATGACGACATACGAGCCCTCGAGACCGCGGCATGGACCGCGGCTGACGGCAACGCAACCGAGGATCAGCTCGCGCTGCTCGAGGCTGACCCGCGTGCGTGGCGCCTCACGCTCGAGCGCCTGCTCGACGAGACCGAGGACCACCTCGACTCGGTCCGCCAGCTGCCAGGCCCTGAGCGCGAACAAGTGGTCGCAGACTTCGAGCAGGAGTTGTCGCGCTTGGAGGCTGCCTACGATCTCCTGACCCGGGCCTCTGATCCGGCCACCGCAATAGTCGCCGCGGACCCGGTCGGCGAAGTGCGGCTCCAAGCGTCGTGGTCGGCCGGACAGGTGGTGATCTGGGCTGCAGGACCGGGGACAGCGCCCGCGAGCAACGATGAGCTCGCCGACCGACTCGAGGCCATCGGCGGGCCGGCCCTCGGCTGGAGCCTGCACCCGGCCGTGCCGCTGCCCGCCGGGGCGCGGGCGGCGGCACTCACGATACCCGGTGAGACGTCACTCGGGTGGCTCGTCGCAGTAGGCGGCGGCCTCGGCCGCGCCGGCGTCGGGGCGAGCGTGGCCTGGCTCGGACGCGTCGCTGTCTCTGCGGTCCGCCTTGTTGCGCAAGGTGCCGTCGTGCCGACTCTGCACACCACCAAGCGGCCTCAGGGCCGGAACCTCGATCTCGCCGTTCGCTGGTCACCTGCGCTGGTCGGCGAGGCCGAGCTCGAACGGCTGGCCGCCGCAATGCCCGGGCCGGTCGTCGCTCTCGCTTCGGCGGATCCGCGTACCGCAACCCTGAACCTGCTCGGAGCCGTCGTCGACGCCATCGTCAGCGAAGCAGCCGGACAACTCGACCTTCCGGCGCCGCCACCGGCCGTCAACACGACTGCCGCGGTCTCCGAAGCCTTTCTCACCCGCCTCGACGGTTCGACGTTCGAGGCTCCGGTCGCCCCCGGAGCCGAGATCGCGAAGCGGTTGGAGGGGTGGGCCCACCACGTGACCCGGCCGATCCGCGGCCGACTCGTCGTGCAGCTCGACCCGCCGGACTCGGGAAACGCCTGGTTCCTCTCGGTGCTCGGCCCTGGAGCAGAAGGTTCGCTGCTGCCCATCGAGCTGGCTCTCGCCGACAGCAAGGGGACCAAACCGCTGGCCATCGAGCTGGCGCGTCTCGAGCGCGTGCTCCCTGTGTTGCTCCGGCCCGGCGCGCTGCGTCGCGGCCAGGTGTACCTCAGTCAGGCTGAGGCCTGGGAGTTGATGACAGCTACCGGCGCGTCACTGGAGGCAGCCGGTTACGACGTGCGCGTGCCGGCGCTGTCGCGCCGTAAGCCGAGCCCCGGTCTGCGGTTGTTCACCGAGCCCACGGGCGACACGGTTGTCGGCGCCCACCAGCTGAGCAACGTCCGGTGGTCGGCCGTGTTCGACGACGTCGAGTTGACCGCCGCCGAGATCGCCCGCCTAGCGGCCGAGGCGCGCCCGCTCGTGCGATCGCGAGGCCAGTGGGTGGAGCTCGACCAGGCCGACTTGAAAGAGGCAGCCGCGGCGCTGGCCGAACGGGCGACCACCACTCGTCTGACCGGGGCGGAGATCCTGCGCCACTCCGTGGGCTTGGAGGGCTCCCCACTCAGCGGTGGCCTCACCGTCGAGGGCAGCGGTTGGGCAAGCGATCTGCTCAACAAGGCACGGGCCGTCCCGACCGAGCCGATCACGAGCCCGGAGGGGTTCACCGGTGAGTTGCGCAGCTACCAGGCCGAGGGGCTCGCATGGCTCGGTTTCCTCGATGCGGTCGAGCTCGGTGGCTGCCTCGCGTTGGACATGGGTCTCGGTAAGACGCCGACGATGTTGGCTCACATCGCCCGGACCCTCGGTAGAGGACCGGCACTCGTCATCGCTCCTCCTGCTGTGGTCGGCAACTGGGCAGCTGAGGCCGCCAGGTTCACACCGGGACTTCGCGTGGTGGTCCATCACGGTTCCTCTCGGGCGTCGGCTGACGAGCTCGAGGCCGAGATCGCAGGTGCGGACATCGTCATCACCACGTACGGAACCGCGGTGCGCGATGTCAATGCGCTCGCCGACCAGCAGTGGGACCGGCTCATCCTCGACGAGGCACAGGCGATCAAGAACCCGAGCAACGAGAGTGCTCAGCAGCTCCGACGTCTGCCGGCCCGGACCCGCATCGCTCTCACCGGTACACCGATCGAGAACGGCCTCGGGGACCTCTGGGCCATCCTCGACTTCACCAACCCCGGACTGGTCGGCAACCGAGCAGCGTTCATCGCCCAGCTCTCCGGCGAAGGCGAGGCCGCTCTGCGCGCCCTCAACGGGATTCTCGTGTTCCGCCGCACCAAGAGCGAGCCGGTCGTGGCGGCCGAGCTACCGGACCGCATCGACGAGCTCGACCACTGCACCATGACGCCCGAGCAGATCGGGCTCTACCAGGCAGTGCTCGATCGACTCGTGGCCGACGCGGCTGGGGTGGGCGCCGAGCCGAAGCAGGGCGCCATCCTCGCTGCGATCACAGCGCTCAAGCAGATCTGCAACCATCCGGCCGCCTATCAGAGCGACGACCGACCGCTCGCCGGCCGGTCAGGCAAGCTGGCCCGCCTCGAAGAGATCGTCGAGTCGGTGTTCGCTGCGGGGGAACGCATCCTGGTGTTCACCCATTTCGCTGAGTGGGGCAAGAGGTTGGCTGATCACCTCAGCGAAGAGACCGGAATGCCGATCGCCTGTTATCACGGCGGCCTCGCGCGGGGTGCTCGCGACCGCCTCGTCTCTGCCTTCCAGCAGGGCGAGGGGCCCGGCGCACTCGTCTTGTCGTTGAAGGCCGGTGGCACCGGGCTGAACCTGACGGCCGCCAGCCATGTCGTGCTCTATGACCGCTGGTGGAACCCGGCGGTGGAGGATCAGGCGCGCGACCGTGCGTGGCGGATCGGGCAGACGCGCACTGTCGTATCCCACCGGCTCGTGTGCCCGGGGACCGTCGACGAGAGGGTCGAAGAGGTGGTGGCCGGCAAGCGACACATCGCCGACCTCGTCCTTCCGAAGTCGAGCTCACTCGCCGATCTCGACACCCGCCAACTTCGCGTGGCTCTCGGCCTGCGGCCCGACACCCTTCTCACCGAGGAAGTCACATGAGCCCATCATCCGAATTTGGGTCGATCGACCGCGCATATGGCAGTCGATCGACCCAAAAGCCTGGGGAGCGGTCACGATGAACGCGCCGAAGCGCAGGCAGCCGCAGGGTCGACGCCGGCGACAGAACAAGGCAAAGCCGGTGGATCTGTGGCGACCGGTGCCTCAGCTGGCTGAACCCGATCCGATCGTGCCAGCGAGCGATCCGACGGCCCTGCTGCGCTCGCTCGGTGATCCGCCGCTCCAGGGCCAGGGCGCGGCCGCCGGGCACTATCTGGCCGCTGCGGTGGAGCGGGCAGCCGGCCTGGCCACGGCACTCGCCGCAACTGCCGATCTCCTGGCTCAGCCCGCTGACGACTGGGGAGACACCTGAGCAGCGGCGTCGGCCGCGAGTTCCGGGAACACCTTCGCCACCTTGCCGAGGATGTAGTCGCCATAAGAACCGGTGAAACCGTGCACGCTCGTGCGGTCCCAGCGTTGCGACGCGTCCTCGTCGAGCGGCCGCTCGACTACGGGAAGCCGGTCAACGACGGCATCCCAGGAGGGATCGAGGAAGAACGGGAACGACAACCGGTCTGCAGGTGTCGTGTTGCGGACCCGGTGCGGTGTCGAGCGATAGAGCCCTCCCGTCAGGCGTTCGAGCATGTCTCCGAGGTTGCAGATGAGACTTCCGGGTAGCGGGCTGGCATCGATCCAACCGTCGGGGGTCCGGACCTGAAGTCCACCGTTCGGATCTTGGGCGAGGATCGTGAGGAGGCCGTAGTCCGTGTGCTCGCCGACGCCCCAACGTTCGTCGTCGATGGGACCGGGCGGGTAGTGGAAGATGCGGAACAGGAGCAGCGGATCGCCAGTGAGATGATCGACGAACCACGACGGTCCGAGCCCGAGCCCGATGGCGGCGCCGGCGAGCACCGCTTGGCCGACCAGCGTCATCTCCTCGATGTAGGCGAGGACCACGTCTCGAAGCTCGGGCGGCCGGCGCGGGAAGAGGTTCGGCCCGTGCAACGGAGTTCGGGCCACGACCCGAGGATGTTCGCGACCGAGCTCGGCGCCGAAGTAGATCCCCTCCTTGAGGTCTGGAACGCTCGACGTCAGTTCGCCACCGACCGGGAACCACCCCCGCCACGCTGGCCCGCCGCGCGTCATCGCGATCTCGGCCTTCTCTCGTTCAGGGAGTGCGAAGAACTGGCGGGCCAGCCCGTCGAGTCTGCTCAGCAGTTGCGGGTCGACACCGTGCCCGACGACGTAGAAGAAGCCTGCCTCCCTGCATGCGGCGTCGATCGCCCGGGCCGCGGAGGAAACGTCCCCATGTCCAGTCATGAGCGGGCCGATGTCGACGACGGGAACCTGCAGCACCTCGTCGAGAGTAGGCAGTGAGAGCCCGGCGCGGCGACTGGTCGACTCGCCGCAGTTCACGAACGTGGCAGCTCAACGAGTAGACCGGGCTGATGGATGATCCCGGACGCCGGCGGGCGGTGCTGTCTCCACTGGAGGGCACAGTCGTGCGGATCGATGCTGCTCCAGATGACCTCGTGCGCAGCGGTCAGCCGCTGGTGGTCATCGAGTCGATGAAGATGGAACACGTGATCGCCGCCGAGTGGGACTGCGTGGTGAGCGACGTCGCA
>JBBSGQ010000258.1:0-5658 GCA_038253965.1 Acidimicrobiales bacterium
GGCCAGGGGGGCCACGAGGTGGTCCGGTACGGCAACCGCGTTGCCTGTTGCGTACACCGTCAGGGTGCGAGGCCCGGAAGCTGTCGCCGCCCCCCGACCCGTGCGCGCTGGTCGGGTCGCGTCGGCGGTCGCCGGTTTGTTGCCACAAGCCGAGGCCAGCAGCGCCAGCCCGCCGATCAGGATCGGCAGGGAACGGGTCGTGCGGGGACGGGCCATGGGACCTCCGGTCATTGGTGTCGACGGCTCTGACGTCCGGCAGTCCCGGATGGTTCCCGCCAAACTGTCGCGATGCGCCGTTCGATCGACGATCACCCCTTCGACCCCGCCGAAGACCCGGCGTTGGCCGATGATCCCGATCTCAGCCCCGTCTCATGGGCTGTCGCCATAGCCGACGACTACGACGACGGCGCGGCACGCATCGTGGTCACCGTCGAGGAGATCGGTCGCCGAGGCTCCGGCCTTGCTGCGCACCTCGGCCCTGACCAGGCCCGCCGGCTGCGCGTTGCCTTGCGCGACGGACTTCGGGAGATCGGCGAAGACGCAGGGCCATGATGCAGCACCAGGGGGGCGGTGCGGAGCAGTCCGGCGCGTCTGACCCTATGCTGTTTTATCCCCTTTGCGGCCGGCGATGACCGTACGGGGCCCCATGCCCGAATGGAAAGGCGCGCCTCGAGCTGATGCTCCATCCCGACCTCGAGGCCGAGCAGGCCTACATCGACCGTGCCTACGCCTGTCTGGAGGTGGCCAGAGAATCGGCTTCCCGGCTCCAGAACATGGTCGAGGTCGGCCGGGGTGGCACGGAGCAGGCTCGGTTCGAGCGCGAAGTCATCTTCGACACCATCATCCACCGGCTGTCCCAGCTGCAGCTAGGAGATGCATCGTTGTGCTTCGGCCGCATCGACCTCGATCCGAACGAGCAACCCGACGGGCGTGACGACAGCTACTACATCGGTCGTCTCGCCGTGGCCGACGAACGCCAGGAGCCGGTGGTGATCGACTGGCGGGCCCCCGTGGCCGAGCCCTTCTACCGGGCCACCGGTCGTAGCCCGATGGGTCTTGCCCGGCGCCGTCACTTCGCTACGCGCGGGCGGCAGTTGCTGAACCTCGAGGACGAGCTGTTCGGCCGGTTCGCGATCGACCTGGGCGGTCGTGATGGCGAGGTCGTTACGGAGACCGCTGGTGGGCCCGGGAGCAACGGGACGACCACTGCCAACGGAGCATCGGCGGCGAACGGGACCAACGGCACGACGTCGGAGGCCAGCGGGATCAGCGGCTACGGCACGTTGATCTCGGCGTTGGAGACCGCCCGGTCGGGCCGACTCACCGACATCGTGGCCACCATCCAGGGAGAGCAGGACGAGATCATCCGGGCGTCGTTGCCGGGGGTGCTCGTGGTCCAGGGTGGACCGGGTACGGGCAAGACGGTGGTCGCCCTGCACCGTGCGGCATATCTGCTCTACACCCACCGCTTTCCCTTGGCCGACCAGGGCGTGCTGGTCGTGGGACCGAACCGCTTGTTCCTCGCGTACATCGAGCAGGTCCTACCGTCGCTCGGCGAGGCCGGCGTGGAGCTGGCCGTGCTCGCCGATCTGGTCGACGGCGTCTCGATCCGGGGGATGGACCGCCCGTCTGTCGCCCGGGTCAAGGGCGACGAGCGCATGACCCGCGTGCTGGCCAAGGCGGTGCGCGATCGCAAGCGGGGCCTGCGCCAACTTCTGCGAGTAGGCCACGGTCTGCAGACGCTGACGCTCTCACCGCAGCGCTCCGCAGAGATCGTCCAGGATGCTCGACGGCGGTTCCGCACGCACAATGCGGGACGCCGGTTCGTGGAGGCAGAGGTGGTCAGCGCGTTGGCTGACAGCGCTCACGCGCCACTCGAGGCAGACGAGGTCCGCACCCCTCTCCTGCGGTCACCAGTCGTACGGGAGGCGATCGAGCGGATGTGGCCGGTCCTCACACCGGCCCAGCTCCTGCACGATCTGTTCGGCTCGGCCGCGCTGCTCCGCTTGGCTAGCACCAGGGTCCTCTCTGACGACGATCAGCGAGCGTTGCTGCGGCCGCGTGCCGAGCACGTCGACGCCGTGGTGTGGACCCAGGACGACGTGCCGCTGCTGGACGAGGCTCGTGCGCTCCTTGGGCCACCCCCGCGCCGGGTGCGAAGTGACGCGGACGAAGTGCGCACCTATGGCCACCTCGTCGTCGATGAGGCGCAGGACCTGTCGCCGATGCAATTGCGCATGCTGACTCGGCGATCGCTCAACGGCTCCATGACAGTGGTGGGCGACATCGCTCAGTCCACCGGGGCCTGGGCCCACGCCGACTGGGACGAGGTGTTGCGGTTCCTGCCCGACCGCCGCGCCTCACGACGCGCCGAGCTCACTGTCGGCTACCGCATCCCGGCACCCAACATGGAGCTCGCCGCGCGGGTGCTCGCCGTGTCGTCGCCCGAGCTCAAGCCACCCCGGTCTGTCCGCCAGGATGGCCGGCCGCCTCACTTCGTGGCGGTCGACGATCCCGGTCAACTGGACAAGGCCGTCGCGGCCGCGGTCAGGGACGAGGTCGAAGGGGTGGGCAACGGAAACGTGGCGGTCATCGTCCCTTCGTCGATGACCGAGCAGTTGGGTGACGCGTTGGCCGCAGCGGGGATCGAGCACGGTCGAGCCATCCAGCAAGGTCTCGATCATCAGGTCACCGTCGTGCCGGTCGGCCTGGTCAAGGGCCTGGAGCTGGATGGCACGGTGGTCGTCGAGCCGGCTGGGATCGTGGCCGAGGAGGCCCAGGGGATGCGGGCGCTCTACGTAGCACTGACCCGCGCCACGAAGCGCTTGACCATCGTGCACGCCCGCCCTCTGCCAGATGTGTTGTCAGACGAACAGACGTTCGCGCGCGATTGAGCGATGCAACCTGAGGCGATCACGCTGTGCGCCGATCTGCGGCGTGTGCGCGCGGCGCAGCAGCGCTTTTTCGACGTGATCAACCGGCTCAGCGACGACGATGTCACGACGCCGAGCCGGCTGCCTGGGTGGACGGTGGGCCACGTGCTGTCCCATGTCGCCCGCAACGCCGAAAGTCACATACGTCGTAGTGAGGCGGCGATGCGAGGAGAGATCGTCGACCAGTACCCCGGCGGTTTTGCCGGTCGCGCCGCGGAGATCGATGACGGGGCCGCCAGAACGGCGAAGGAGCTGCTTGCCGACGTCGCCGTGTCAGCCGAGAGGCTAGAAGCGATCTGGGCGGTGGCGCCCGAGCGGGCTTGGGAACGGATGACGCGAGACGTCGGCGGACGGGAGCGTCCCCTCCATCGGTTGCCAGCTCGACGATGGCAGGAGCTCGAGGTCCACGTCGTCGATCTCGGGATCGGCGTCACGCATCGCGAGTGGTCGGATGACTTCGTCGCGGCGTGGCTTCCTCAGCTGCGGACAGGGGTCGAAGCGCGACTTCCGCCGGGAGAGGAAGTGCCCGACGCCGGTGCCCGCGATGACCGCGATGAGTTGGCCTGGCTGTACGGAAGGCTCAAGCGCCCCGATCTCCCGGCCCTCGCTTCGTGGGCGTGAGCGCCCGTCAGCGGTACGCGTCCGCTTGGATGCCGTACAGCTCGGCGTACTGACCGCCCTTCGCGATGAGTACGTCGTGGGCGCCGACCTCTACGACACGCGCTCCGTCGAGCACGACGATGAGATCGGCCATGCGGACGGTGCTGAAGCGATGTGACACCAGGATCGTGATCCGGCGATCGGCGGCGCGCGGCGCGCGATACCGCCGGTCATCGGTGCGGGCTGCGGCGGCATAGCGCTCGAACAGCGCATGCTCGGTCTCGGCATCGAGCGCCGCAGTTGGTTCGTCGAGCACCAGGATCATCGGATCGTCACGCATGAAGCCGCGGGCCAGAGCGAGCTTCTGCCACTGGCCGAAGCTCACCTCCACGCCATCCGGCCATGTGGGGCCGAGTTGGGTTTCGAGCCCTGCCGCGAATCGGTCGACGACGTCGTCCGCACCGGCGCGTTCGACAGCGGTTACGACCGCGATCTCGTCGTCGAGCCTCGTCACGTCACCGACGCCGATCGTGTGGCGCGTCCTGAGCTCGAAGCGGAAGAAGTCCTGGAACGCGCCAGCAAGGCGGGCACGCCATTCGTCCGGCGGTAGGCGCGTGAGATCAGTGCCGTCCACCAGGATCCGTCCGGACGTCGGGTCATAGAAGCGACACAGCAGCTTCACGAGCGTTGACTTGCCGGCACCGTTCTCGCCGACGATCGCGACCACCGAGCCGACCGGCAACTCGAGCGAGACGTCGTCGAGCACCAAGCGGTCGGTGCCGGGGTATCGAAACGAGACATGCTCGAGACGGATGCCTTCCTCGAGGCTCGACGGCACGTGCTGATCGGCGTCGACCAGCAGCGACGCGGCGTAGTCCTCGAGCCAGGCCAGGCGCTTTGACCCGTCTAGCCAGATCCCACGCATGAAGCCGATCTCGCCGACTGTCGCTCCGATGTAGGCCGAGAGCCTCGAGCCGGCGGCGAGCACCAGCAGCACGTCACCAGGCGGCGCGTGTCGGCCGGACGACACGAACACCACGCCTCCGACGTACGCGAGGCCGAAGACGGTCCAAGCCGCGGCGTGCCAGGCTGCGCTCGACCAGCGCGTCGCCGCGACCGGCTCGTAGTACCGCTCCCATGCCTCGCGTCGCAGCGAGACCAGGCGGTCGCCTGTTCCGGTGACCCGGACCTCCTTGCCTGGCGGCGCGGTGGTGGCGGTGAGGAAGAGGTGGCGGGCCAACCGGTTGGCCTGTGCACCCTGCTCCTCGGCCGATCGCTCGACACCTGCGCGCCAGGTCGAGGCCAGCACCGTCGGCAACGCGAACAGGGCAAGCAGCGCCAGCGCAGGGTGGATCGACATCAGCAGCGCGATGGTCACCCCGAGGCGCAGGATCCAGCCGCACGTGGAGAACAGCGACATGTACATGTGGTCGAGCACGAACACCTGGTCGCGCAGCACTGCGAGGCGGTCGAGGTACGCCGGGCGTTCGTGGTGCTCGATGCTCGCCACCGACGCCTGCAGACCGGCGACGTGGGACTCGAGTGCGATGGTCACGCGGTCGCGGAACCGGCGCTGGGTACGGTCGCTGACAACGCGCAAGAACCAGGTGGCCGTGGTCGAGATACCGAGACCGACTGCTGCCCACAGCACCACCGTGCGGTGGTGGTCGAGCACGCCGTCGGCCAGCAGCTTGAGCCAGAGAGCGAGCAGCGCGTCGGGTGCCGCGGCGAGCAGCGAGAGGCCGAACGCCACGATCAGCAAGCGCGGTTCCGCCTCGTAGCCGCGTTTCAGGGTGCGCCACATCGCGGGGATGGCTGACGGGAGGTCGTCACGCGAGGACATCGAGATCCATCCCCGCTTCATCAGGGTCTGCGCCGAAGCGACTGGCCTGTAACTCGAACATCGTGTGATACCGGCCGCCCCGCGCCATCAAGTCGTCGTGAGTGCCGAGCTCGATCACCCGACCGTGTTCCAAAACGCAGATGCGGTCAGCGCGTCGGACCGTCGAGAAGCGATGCGAGATGAGGATCGTCGTGCAATGTTCGGTCGCTGTCAGCAGGCGACCGAAGATCTCCGCCTCGCCCCGCACATCGAGCTGCGCTGTGGGCTCGTCGAGCAGCACGA
>JBBSGQ010000259.1:0-5633 GCA_038253965.1 Acidimicrobiales bacterium
CGGCGACGATCTGAACCGCGTCGACGAGACGCTGCATCACGATCTCACGCAGCTGTTCCCGCGCCTGCAGCGTGAGCGGCAAGCTCGTGCGATCCTGCTGACCGGGGCCGGTCGGGCCTTTTCGGCCGGCGGCGACTTCGCCTGGTTCCCGTCCCTGCAGGGTGGTGACCGGTTGGAGCAGCTCCGCCTCGATGGCAAGGCGATGATCTGGGACCTGCTCGACGTCCACCTGCCGATCGTGTGCGCGCTGAACGGCCATGCGATCGGGCTCGGCGCGTCGATCGCGCTGTTCTGCGATGCGGTGTTCATGGCTCGCTCGGCGACGATCGCCGATCCGCACGTGCGTGTCGGCATCGCCGCCGGTGATGGCGGGACGGTGGCCTGGCCGCTGGCCACCGGGCCGATGCGGGCGAAGCGATACCTGTTGACCGGTGATGCGGTCCCCGCAGAGGAGGCGGAAAGGTTGGGCCTTGTGACCGAGGTCGTGGAGGACAGCGAGCTGGACGAGAGGGCGATGGCCTTCGCACAGCGCCTCGCAGCCGGGGCTCCTCTCGCGGTTCAGGCCACCAAGCAGGCGGTCAACCAGTTGATCAAGTCAGGGCTGAACACCGGCTTCGACCTGGCCACGGCACTCGAGATGACGACGTTCCGCTCGACCGACCATGCCGAGGCATTGGCTGCCTTGCGCGACAAGCGCGAACCTCGCTTCCAAGGACACTGAGGGGTGATGAACGACAACGAGATCGAAGTTGGTCTGTACGAAGGCTTGATGACGACCCGCGCCATCCGGCGGTTCACCAACGAGCCCGTGGGCGATGCTGACATCGAGCGCTGCCTGGCTGCAGCCGTACAGGCTCCGAGCGGCGGCAACATCCAGCCGTATCAGTTCCTCGTGGTGACCGATCGGGAGCGACGGTCAGCCCTGGGTGAGCTGTACCACCGTGCCTTCGACCGCTACGAACCGGCGGTCCAACGGCTCGTCCCGCCGTTCCCCGACGACGTGGCCCGCCGCCGGCACGAGCGCAACTGGGCGATGTCGAGATGGTTGGCCGAGACGATCGCCGGCATACCTGTGCTGGTCCTCGTGCTCGTGCCCCGCATGGCGATGGCGGTGACCGACGACGACGGGGAGATGGACGTAGGTCCGGTCCATGCTTCGGTGTATCCGGCGGTCGAGAACTTCATCCTCGCCGCTCGCTCGCTCGGCCTCGGCACCTGTCTCACCACGGTGATCCGCATCCACGAAGCCGAAGCCCGGGCGGTTTGCGCAGTGCCTGACCGGTTCGAGATCGCGGCGCTCCTCCCGGTCGGCCACCCCGCCGGTCACTGGGGCGTCGCGCCTCGCCGCCCGGCGCCCACCCTCACCAGTTGGAACATCTACGGCGAGCGCCGCCGGTAGCTCTACCGGAAAGGGCCCCTCAAGCGGCGGCGCTGGCCCTCAGGTCTGACGGGACCAGCTGCTCGGAGAGCAGACGCTGGAACCGGCTCGGGTCACCGGCCACGAACCGACGGCAGAGGGGCAGGCCCTCGACGTAGCACGAGATGTATGCCCGCCACGTCGGATCGGTGAGGAACTCGATCATCTTGGCCGCCCGGTTGCGCGGCATCAGAGCCCAGCGCTCGAGGTAGGTGATGGCGTCGTCGACATCTGCTCCCTGGTCGTTGATGAGCAGTGCCACGTTGCCCCGCACCGCGGCTAGCGCCTCCGCGGCAGCAGCGACCGACGCCACGACCTCGGTGTCATAGCGGATACCGAGTGGACGGAGGTGGGCGGCCAGGACCGGTTCCGGGCGAGGTCCGACGATGACCTCCAAACCCAGATCGGCGAGACCCTCGGCCAGCAGACATTGCGGCGTGCCGACGAGGAAGATCGACTCCTCCTGCTGGTCGCGCCGGCGGACCAGCCCGACCTCCTTGCGGGTGTGCTCGGTGTGATGACCGGGGTAGGCCTCGTGAGCCACGAGGTGCCCGAGCGACGTCGACAGGACCGGCAGGTCGACGTTGATGGCGACCCGGCTGCGGAGCTCCCCGAGGTAGTAGTTGAACCCGGACCAGGGCTTGTCGGTCTCGAGGACGAAGTCGATGTGCTCGCCATCGGGGAGGCCGAACATCGCGTCGGTGCGCTCGCGGAAGTCGTCGGCCAGCGCGTGGATCGCCCCATCGAGGGCCTCGACCGGCACGGCATGAGATTCGCGCCAGGCGATCAGCCGCTCGGCCAGGGGTCCCGAACCGGGCAGCACCTCGTCGAGCCGGCGGTGAGCGGCCGCCAGGTCGTCCTCGGGTACGGAGCGGGGACGGACCCCGTAGCAGGCCTCGACCTCGTCGGCGTAGCTGATCTCCTCGCCGGCCAACTTGCGGCCCACCGTGTGAAGCCCTGTGATCTGGGCGCGCAACCATGTGCGGCGTCGCGGATCGAGGTCACCGGCGCCGGCGTCGACGTCGGCCGCGAGTCGACGGGCGTCATCGACGAGGGCCGGCAACTGCCTGACCGGTTCCGCCTCGACGCGCGACGACAGGTCGGCCGGCCCGTAGTAAGCGTCGACGAGGCCCTCGAGATGACGTCCGAGGCGCAACCCCAGCTCGAGGTAACGGCCGACGACGTCACCGTCGCGGGCGTCAGTCGAGATGGGCATGCAGGAAGGCGAGCGTGCGGGACCACGCAGTCGCCGATGCTTCGGGGTCGTGCACCTCGGGGCGGGTGTCGTTGAAGAACGCGTGGCCGGCGCCCTCGTAGATGTGGAGCTCGACGTCTTTGCCGAGGTCCTTCAGCTTCTTCTCCAGCGCTCGGACCGCGTCGGGAGTGAAGAAGTCGTCGTCTGATGCGAAGTGTCCGAGGACCGATGCCTGCAGCGCCGACCAGTCGGGCTCGGCGTGCTCCCACGGGATGATCCCGTACCAGGGCACGCAGGCGGCGACGGCCGCAGGCTGCTGACAGGCCAGCACCATGGCCAGCCCACCGCCCATGCAGAAGCCGGTGACGCCGAGCTTCTCGCCGACGACCGCATCGTGCCCCTGCAGGAACGTCACGGCACCGGTCATGTCCCGAGCGGCCTGGTCCAGGTTCATGGCCATCATCAGCTTGCCGGCCTCGTCGGGCTCGGTCGTGGTCTCGCCGTGGTAGAGATCTGGGGCGAGGGCCACGAAGCCCTCACTCGCGAACCGGTCGCACACATCCTTGATGTGGGGTACGAGACCCCACCACTCCTGGATCACGACCAGGCCAGGGCCACCAGCCGAGTCGGGAACGGCCAGGTAGCCGCTAGCGGTGTGTCCGTTGCTCGGGAAGTCGACGATCTCACCCATGACGGCACAACGTAACCTCGCCACGACAAGCAATGAACTTCTGCGCCCAAACCGCACGCCGGTACCCTTGTGGCGATGTCTGAGCGGAGCGCATTTCTCGATCTCCTAGAGGAACGTGTCGTGGTGTACGACGGCGCGTTCGGCACGTACATGCAGGAGCAGGGCCTCACCGCCGACGACTTCGGCGGCCCCG
This sequence comes from Acidimicrobiales bacterium, assembly GCA_038253965.1. Classification (GTDB taxonomy): domain Bacteria; phylum Actinomycetota; class Acidimicrobiia; order Acidimicrobiales; family Iamiaceae; genus JBBSGQ01. The sequence goes on from JBBSGQ010000259.1 coordinate 3,497, forward strand.
ACCTTGAGGGCTGCAACGAGGTCTTGGTCCTGAGCCGGCCGGATCTGGTCGCCGGCATGCACGACGCGTTCTTCTCGGTCGGCGTCGATGTGGTCGAGACGGCGACGTTCGGGGCGTTCGCCGTCCCGCTCAACGAGTACGGCATCGCCGACAAGACCCACGAGATCAACGTGTCGGCCGCTCGGATCGCTCGAGAGGTCGCTTCGGGACATGGCGGCCTGGTTGCCGGGTCGATCGGCCCGGGCACCAAGTTGGCAAGCCTGGGCCAGATCCGTTTCGCCGAGCTGCGTGACGCCTACGAGGTCCAGGCTCACGGGCTGCTCGAAGGTGGGGTGGATCTCCTCCTCATCGAGACCCAGTTCGATCTGCTCGGCCTGAAGGCGGCGATGATCGGTAGCCGCCGGGCCATGGCAGCTGTCGACCGGCAGGTACCGATGCAGGTCCAGGTGACGATGGAGCTCACAGGGCGCATGTTGCCGGGCACCGAGATCGGCGCCGCTTTGGCTGCGGTCGACGCGCTGCACCCCGATGTCTTCGGACTGAACTGCGCGACTGGTCCCTCGGAGATGAGTGAGCACCTGCGCCATCTGAGCCAGCACGCCCGCATGCCGATCTCGTGCCTTCCGAACGCCGGCCTCCCATCAGTTGTCGACGGGAAGATGCACTACGACCTCACACCCGAGCAACTTGTGGCGTTTCAGGCGCGGTTCGTCACCGAGCTCGGCGTCCAGGTGGTAGGCGGCTGCTGCGGCACCACTCCGGCGCACCTCGCCCTACTCGTCGAAGCCATGCGCGATCTCACGCCGGCCCGACGCCAGCCGGATCACGAGCCGTCGGCAACGTCGATCTACTCGGCAGTGTCGTTCGAGCAGGACACGTCGTTCCTGATGATCGGCGAGCGTACGAACGCCAACGGCTCGAAGAAGTTCCGAGACGCATTGCTCGAGGGCGACCTCGACACCTGCACGAAGATGGCTTCAGAGCAGACGAAGGAGGGAGCGCACATCCTCGACGTCTGCGTCGACTACGTCGGCCGTGACGGCGCCCTCGACATGGACAAGATCGCCAGCCGCTTTGCCACGCAGGCGAACGCGCCGCTGGTCATGGATTCCACCGAACCCCAGGTCATGGAAGCCGGCCTGCAGTGGATCGGTGGCCGGGCCGTGCTCAACTCGGCCAACCTGGAAGACGGTGAGGCGCCCGGCTCACGACTCGACAGGGTGTTCTCCCTCGCCCGCGAGTACGGCGCAGCGGTCATCTGCCTGCTCATCGACGAGGAGGGTCAGGCTCGTGACGTCGAGTGGAAGATGCGGGTCGCGCATCGCATCACCGAGATCGCCGTCGACCGCTACGGACTCGAGCCGTCAGATCTCCTTTTCGACGCGTTGACGTTCCCACTGTCCACCGGCGACGACGACCTACGCCGGGACGCCATGGCGACCATGGAGGCAATCCGCCGCATCAAGACGGAGATCCCCGGCTGCTTCACGGTCCTCGGCCTCTCCAACGTGTCGTTCGGGCTGAAGCCGGCGGCTCGGCACGTGTTGAACTCGGTGTTCCTGCACGAGTGCGTGGAGGCGGGCCTCGACTCCGCCATCGTCCACGCCTCCAAGATCATGCCGCTTGCCCGCATCCCGGACGAGCAGCGCGATGTCTGCCTAGATCTCATCTACGACCGGCGGGGCGACGCGGGCACCCTCTCGGGAGGCGATCCGCAGTACGACCCGTTGCAGAAGCTCCTCGGGATCTTTGCCGATGTCTCGGTGCAGAACGCCGTCAAGGAGGACCGCACGGGATGGTCCCTCGACAAGCGGCTCAGCCATCGCATCATCGATGGCGACCGCGAAGGCCTCGAGGCAGACCTAGATGAGGCGCTCGCCGCGGGTACGTCAGCGCTGAGCATCGTCAACGACACTCTGCTCTCGGGGATGAAGGTGGTTGGCGAGTTGTTCGCCTCGGGCGAGATGCAGCTGCCGTTCGTGCTGCAGTCCGCCGAGACCATGAAGAAGTCGGTGGCCTATCTCGAACCGCACATGGAAAAGGTCGAAGGCGGCGGAGGCAAGGGCCGGATCGTGCTGGCCACCGTCAAGGGCGACGTCCACGACATCGGCAAGAACCTCGTCGACATCATCCTCAC